>CAVAXR010000216.1:0-3126 GCA_963592375.1 Oribacterium sp.
TTACTGCCGTTTGATTTCAATGATAAATCCTCCTTCTCTGTGTTTGGTTAATAAAAAAGGGCGGGAAACGTGTCCCCATTTCCCGCCCGGGTAAGAAAGATTATGGATTTTCGGCTTACAGACCCATCTCGAAACGAAGCTGGGAATCTGCATTTGCAAGCTCAGAGGTGAGATCGCTTCCGTTCACTGCGTTAATGATGGCAGCTGCCAGATAGCTACGTGCACGATAGTGGTAGTCGTTCTGCTCGATTACCGGTACGTGTGTGCCCATCTCAACGATGTCAGCGTAGATTGCCTGATTGTTGAAGAACTCAACGCCCTCGTTGTAAACATCAGACTTACCGCACTCTGCTACAGTTGTGATAACGCCGCCGTCGCGAAGTGCTGCATCGTAGGTAGCAGTGCTTCCGCCGAAGGTGTAAGCCAGGAACTTCTTGGCAAGATCAGTATCCTTGCAGTTTGCTGTGATGTAGAGAGAGGAACCGCCGTTGGCTGCATAGCCGTCACCGCCGTTCAGAGTCGGCATTGTGGTGATCTCCCACTTTCCGGAGTTCTCTGTAACCTTCTTCATGGTCGGGATAATCCAGTTGCCGTTCATAACGCCGGCAACCATGTCGCCCTGGATGGCCTGATCGGTATAATCACTCCAGCTGTTTGCCAGATACAGAACGTTCTTCTGTGCCATCTCTACGATGGTGGAGCAAACCTTCTCAAGGGTTTCGTTTCCGACGATGTTCGGCTCGCCGTCCTTGAAGATGCTCTCGCCCTCGGCCTGCATCATCAGGTAGATGAGATCGTTTCCGTCGCCGTCCATGCACATCAGGTACTTGCCGGTCTTCTCGTAAACATCCTGACCAACCTTGATGAAGTCTGTGTAGGAGATGCCCTTCATGTCATCGATGGTGTAGCCTGCCTGCTCCAGGATATCTGTGCGGTAAGCGGTAATAACGGTTCCGTTATCTACCGGGAAGCCGTAGTGAACGCCGTTGATGGTGGAGTAGGAAATCTTCTCGGCACCGATGCCGTCCCAGTTAACGTCTGCGTCATCTACCGGTACGAAGGCATCGGGATAATCTGCAACATAACGCTGGATGTAGTGATCCTGGAACAGAACGATGTCCGGCAGTGTGCTGTAGTCGCCTGCGGAGCCTGCCAGTGTGATGGCGTTCTCTACATCAGAGGACTGGCTCTGCTCGATCACCTCGAGCTCGAACTCGGGATCTACATTCTCCTTGAAGTCAGCGGCTGCTGCCTCGAGAGCCGGAATGTTGAAGCTTGCGTCCCATGCATAGGCTGTCAGCTTGTGACCGCCCTCGCCGGTGCTTGCGGAAGCATCGCTGCTTGCAGCTGCGGTCTCTCCGCCGGCTGCTGTGGTTGAGGTGCTTGTGGAAGCACTGCTGCCGCAGGCAGTCATGAGCATGGTTCCGGCAACTGCGGCAGCCATGATGCGCTTGGTGGTTTTCTTCATGATATTTTCCCTCCAGAAAAAAATTTGTAATCATTCGGCTTTGGATCGTCGGATAATTACATTGTTAACAAAAAATTTTAAAAGCAGATATCCTGCACAAAAAATAATGGCGGATAACTCTGATTTCTTGTTAATTATATCAATTTGGCGCAATTAATCAAGCATTTTGCACAAAAACAATTGCGTTTTTTTGAAGAAAGAAAAGAATTTTCCAGACAAGCTGTACGGAATGCGGTATACTGTAGGCATTACGGCGCGCGGGAGCAGCGCGCGCAAAAAGAAGCGCAGCAATTGACGATCCAGGAGGTATTACCTATGAACACAGACCATATTCTTCACGGCGGCGACTACAATCCGGAGCAGTGGCTGGACAGGCCGGACATTTTGGCGGAAGACATTGCACTCATGAAAAAGGCGCATGTCAATACGGTGACACTGGGTGTGTTTTCCTGGTCGGTGCTCGAGCCGAAGGAGGGCGAGTATGATTTTGCCTGGCTCGAAGACATTATCCATAAGCTCTATGAGAACGGCATCTCGACGATCCTGGCGACCCCCAGTGCGGCACGGCCGGCCTGGATGGCGCAGAAGTACGAGGAGGTGCGGCGTGTGCGGGCGGATCGTGTGCGGGAGCTCTACAACCGCCGGCAGAACTACTGCTATACCTCGCCGCTTTACCGGGAAAAGGTGCGGGAAATCGACCGGCGGCTTGCGCAGCGCTTTGCGGGCGACCCGGCGGTGATCCTCTGGCATATTTCCAATGAAATGGGCGGCGACTGCCATTGTCCGCTCTGTCAGGAAGCCTTCCGCGGCTGGCTGAAGGCACGCTACGGCACGCTGTCCGCGGTGAACAAGGCCTGGAATGCCCGCTTCTGGAGCCATGACTATACTGACTGGTCCCAGATCGAGAGCCCGGCGCCGCAGGGAGAAAACTGCGTGCAGGGACTGGCGCTGGACTGGAAGCGCTTCGTGAGCGACCGGCATATCGATTTTCTGAAATTTGAGCGGGACTGTGTCCGGGCGGAGATTCCGGATGCGAAATTCACGGTGAATATGATGTACCGCTTCGACGGGATCGACTACTTCCGGATGGCGAAGGAGATCGATGTGGTGAGCTGGGACAACTATCCGACCTGGCATAAGCCGACGGAGACCGTGGAGGAGACCATGCTCGACACGGCAATGATGCACGACCTCTTCTATTCTCTGAAGCAGCAGCCGTTTCTTATGATGGAGAGCAGCCCAAGCTTTACGAACTGGCAGCCGGTTTCGAAGCAGAAGCGTCCGGGCATCGCGGAGCTTGCGGCGCTGCAGGCGGTGGCGCACGGCTCGGACAGCGTGCTGTATTTCCAGTGGCGGGCCGGCCGGGGCGGCGAGGAGAAGCTGCACGGCGCGGTGGTCGGTCATGACGGCCGCGCGGACAGCCGGAGCTTCACGGAGACCGCGGCAGTGGGCCGCCGGCTGGAAACTCTGGCAAATGTTGTCGGGCGGAAGAAGCCGAAGCAGGCGGCGATTGTCCATGACTGGGCGAATAAATGGGCGCTGGAGGGCTCCTGCGGGCCGCGGAATATCGGGCTCGATTACTGGGGGGAGCTGGCGCTGCATTACAATGCACTGGCGCGGGAAGGCATCAGCATCGACTTTGTGGAGCAGAATACGGC
>CAVAXR010000217.1:0-3109 GCA_963592375.1 Oribacterium sp.
CGTCCGGCGGTATCGATGATCAGAAGATCCGCATGCTTAGCCTTGAAGGACTGCAGGGCATCAAAAACCACGGCAGCCGGATCGGAGCCCTCCTTCTGATGGATGACGTCGACGCCGCTCCGCTTACCCCACTCACAAAGCTGCTCGATGGCACCTGCACGGAAGGTATCCGCCGCGGCCAGAATCACCTTTTTGCCATGGCCGCGGAAATTAGCTGCGAGCTTTCCGATGGAGGTGGTCTTGCCGACGCCGTTGACACCGATGACGGATATAATACTCTTCTGCCGCTCGAAGTCATAATAGGAATCATCCACGCGCATCAGCTCGTAAAGATACTCCCGCAGAATCCTCTTCACATCGCGGGTCATATTGACGCCCTGACTGTCCGCCTCGCGACGCACGGCATCGATCACCTTCATGGCCGTATTGACGCCCACATCGCCCATGATCATGGCTTCCTCGAGATCCTCATAGAAGCTTTCGTCTGCCACCTCATTGGACTGGAAAATATTGTTGATCAGTTTGGAAAAGAAATTCATGTTTTCCTCCTTGTTATTGCTGTGAAAATGCCGGCGGAGCCTGCAGCCGGGCACGGCTCTGATCCGGTTCAGCCGCTAGTCCTCCAGCTGGTCCTGCACCAGATCGACAGATACCAGTGCCGAAATACCCTTCTCCTGCATTGTGATGCCGAAAAGCCGGTCAGCCCGCTCCATGGTGCCGCGCCGGTGGGTGATCACGATAAACTGTGTTCGATCCGTCAGGTTTCGGAGATAGCCTGCAAAGCGCGCCACATTGGAATCGTCCAGAGCGGCCTCGATCTCGTCCAGAAGACAGAAGGGCGAGGGCTTGAGGCTCTGAATGGCAAACAGCAGCGAAATCGCGGTCAGTGCCTTCTCACCGCCGGAAAGCTGCATCATGTTCTGCAGCTTCTTTCCGGGCGGCTCTGCGATGATGCTGATGCCGCAGGTCAGGACATCGCTGTCCTCTGCATCCAGCTCGATCCGGCCCTGTCCTCCGCCGAAAAGCACCTTAAAGACACGATCGAATTCCTTCCGGATCATGGCAAAGTTTTCACGGAACTGCTTCCGCATGCCGTTGTCCAGATCACGGATGATGCTGTGGAGGCTTTCCTCGGATTTCACGAGATCCTGATACTGCGTATTCAGAAATTCATAGCGCCCGGAAATTTCCTTATATTGCGAAATGGCGTCCAGATTCACCGTGCCGAGTGCCTTCATTTGATGCTTCAGCTCGGCGGTCTGGCTGCGCAGTACGGAAATGGCGGTATCGTCCATGACGGCACTTTCCTTTGCCGCCTGATAGGTCAGCTTATATTCCTCGAACATATAGTCAGACAATGCACCGATCCGCTGGGTAAGCTTTTCCTTCTGGGCGCTGACACGCATGGCTTCCTTTTCCAGAGCCAGCTGCTTTGCCGCGAGACTGTCCTTTTCACCGAAGACGGACTTCTGCTCGTTCTGCAGCGCATCACGCTTCTGCTCCTTCTCGGCGGCAGTCTGCTCCAGGGCGTCTGCCCTTTCCATGGCCGTCTGCATTTCCGCGGTCAGCTTTTCGATCTCCCTTTCCTTTTCGGAAATGTCTTCGGCCGCCGTATCTGCCGCGGCTGCCAGGGTTTCATGCTGCCGGAAGGCCTGCAGCAGTTCACGGGAAAGCCGCTCCAGTGTCTCTGCAGCAAAACCGGTCCGGGCAGAAAATTCGCTGTGACTTGCGGCCAGCATGGCGCTGATGCCCATTTCCTCGGCTTTTCTGTCAAGCAGCAGCTGCTGCTCCTCGTTTCGCAGGGCTTCCCCGCTTTCCCGGGCAGTCTGCAGACGTGTCTCTGCTGCGGCCTTCTGTGTGCGCAGCGCACTGATCCGGTCGGCGGCTGTGAGAATCTGCTGCTCCAGCTCTTCCAGCTCCCGCTGACGGCTCATGAGATTGGAGCTGTTTCGATAGGCACCGCCGGAGATGGAGCCGCCGGGATTCAGCAGATCTCCCTCCAGGGTCACTATACGGAGACTCTGCCGGTAATTGCGCGCGATGCGCAGGGCATGGTCAATGTTGTCGACCACCAGAACCCGGCCGAGGAGATACTCTGCCAGTACCTTCAGCTCGGATGAATAGTGAATGAGATCGCAGCCCAGACCGATCGCACCTTCCTCGCGGGCGGCACGAAGGCAATTCTCATCCCGATGACCGCGGATGTTGCTGAGCGGAAGGAAGGTGGCGCGTCCGAAGCGATTTTTCTTCAGATACTGCACCATCTCCTTCGCGGTCTGCTCGTCCCGCGTCACAATATTCTGCACACTGCCGCCCAGTGCGGTCTCAATGGCGGTCTCGTACTCCTTCGGCACCTGAATGAGCTCGGCCACCACGCCCTCAAGACCGGGAACCGCGTTGCGGCGTTCCATGATCTGGCGCACGGCATTGCCGAAGCCTTCGTAGCGTTCCGCCAGATTCCGTATGGTTTCCAGCCGGCTGCGACAGTTGTTGTGCTGCTGCAGCTGCTGCTGCAGCGCTTCCGAAATGCGGCTAAGCTCTGCGGAAAGCCGGTTCTGCTCGGCAGAATTTGTCTCTAATGCGGCGGCTTTCTGCTGCAGCGCAGCTTCTGTTTGCTTCAGTCGCTGCTGCTTTTCGGCAAGCTTTTCCAGCAGCTCCTGTGACGGACCTGTTTGCAGACCGTCATCCTCCATAGCCCTGCTGAGGATGTGTACGGGCCGCTCCTCCAGAGCATAATCCGGCCCCATACAGGCCCGGACAGCGGCCAGTGCCTCGCGCCGGCTGCCTTCGATGGTTTCAAGATCCCGGATAATTGCCTCCCGGGCTTCTGTATTGCTGCTGTCATTTTCTGAAATGAAGCGAAGCTGCTCTTCGATGAGCTGCAGCACAGCGAGCTGGTCCTCAATGCCGGCAATCGCATCAAACTGCTGCTTCCGCAGATTTTCCTGCTGCTCCTTCTGCTGTGCATTAGAAGCCCTCTTCGAATGAATCTGCTCCTTCAGTACGTTGATGCGTCCCTCCAGACTGCTCTTCTGCAGCTTTTCTCCGGCGGCTTCATTCCGGGCCGCGGAGGCCTCTTCCCCCAGGGTACTGAGCTGCTCGCTTAGGC
>CAVAXR010000218.1:0-1096 GCA_963592375.1 Oribacterium sp.
ATACAGAGATTTCTTTGCTGCATGGCAGGAAAATCGAGGACTTCTTCGGTTCCGCTTCCATAAGCCTGCGGAACTACTGAACCGGTTGGAAGAACTCTCCCTGCCAAGGCGGGAGTATCTATCGGAAATGGCGCAAGTTCCGGAAACAGGCAGGTTCATTACCGAAGATGAGATTGCTGAGAGTTTATCGCATGGGAGCAGCATGGAAGGCGGTAAAGGTCGTATCTATGCTTTCTTTCAGGAGAATCATACCGTCAAAGAACAGGCGGATATGCTGAAAGAGGAATACGGTATCGGTGGGCGCTCCCACGCGGTATCCGGCGCGTCCCACAGCGGCGAAGATCACGGTGGCAAGGGCATCATCCTGAAAAAGCAGGACTGCCCGGAAATCCAACTGAACTGGAACAATGTGGCCAGACGCATCTCCGAGCTGATCCGCAAAGACCGCTTCCTGACCCCGGAGGAAAAGGCGCAGTACGAGCAGCTTCAGCGGCAGACCACAGAGCGAAGCGCGGGCTGGAACGACTACAACGCCGTGAAGGAAGCCCACCCGGACGATATTGTGCTCTATCAGGTGGGAGACTTCTTCGAGCTGTACGGCGAGGACGCAAAACAGGCGGCGGAGTTGCTGGATTTGAACCTCACCACCCGCAATATCCTCGATGTTGGCCGTGTGGAGATGTGCGGCGTACCGGCACACAGTCTGGAGCAGTATGTAGAAAGCCTGCGGGACAAGTACGATGTGACCATCTCCGCAAAGAGCGACAGCAACCCAGCGCGGCGCACCTACACCCTGCGCTCCGTTGACCATGAGGCGGAAGCCACCATCGACGCACAGGAAGCGGAGTTCGGCGCGGATGGCACGAGGGTGTTCCGCGACCCCGCCGCCGATGCGCCGCAGCCCACGGTGCAGGAGCAGCTTGCGCGGTACAGACCGGTGGTGATCGCTGTAGTCTCGGAGGATACCGCTTATCGCAACGCCTGCGGTCACTCCGACCGGGAAAATGCGGAAATCGAGTGCAATGCCGCCGTGCGCCGCGCAGTTCTCAATTCAAAAGATATGGAGCTTATCCGACTGTTTTCGGATATGCCGGAG
>CAVAXR010000218.1:1106-3103 GCA_963592375.1 Oribacterium sp.
TTCGCAGCCGCCTGCACCGGGAGGTTTTTGAGGGAACCCATGCACGGCTCCATGACCTGCTGCGTCCGCTCTCGCAGGACGATATAGACGATGCACTCCGAGCATGGAACGGAAATATCGAAAGTAAACACTCCGTGGTGCGGTATATGAAGGATCATGCCCGTGACAGGGAAACCGCCGCATGGCTCGCTCACGAGTACGGCGGCAATGAGAATAATAATCTCTTTATCGTCCGCGCCGGAAGCCCGGAAACCGTTGAATTGACGTGGGCAAAGGTACAGCGGCGCATTGCCCAACTCATTCAATCCGATAACTTCTACACCGAGGCGGAGCGCGACAACTTCGATGATATTGACCCCATTTCCATTCGGGAAACCCTCGCCGAGAGAGGCATTGTGGGCGGCGAAGTGGTTGACCCCGAAAAGCTGAACGCCGACCCCTTCATCCGGCGCGTGATGCAGGATACGGAGCAAATTACCGCGCAGGAAGAAACCACCATTGACCCCGCAGACCGCTTCCATGTGGTGAGCCTCGACCGGGGCTTCCGCACCCTGTACGCCGTGTGGGACGACGAGACCCACGGCTACTATGTGGACGCGGACGGCGTGACCGAGGAATTTACAAGCGAATGGCAGTCAGAGGCGTACCGGCTGGAGCTGCAAGGACAGGCGGAGCAGGCGCTTTTAGAGCGTGCAAAGGGGCTGATCTCCGACTTCTGCCGGAGCGAATACGGCTCAGAGGCGGATTTCAGCGACCCGGCGAAGATCGGCGTCGCCTACACCACCGTCACCGACGATGAGATTCCCATTCAGGTGAACATCGACCTTGTGAATTTCCGGCTGGAGCGCTATCTGGATGACGAGCATCTGGAAACCCGGCAGTACGGCTCTTTGCAGGAGTTTATTGCCAACGAGCTGGAAAGCCTCGATTTCAGTGACCTCATTCATGTTTCAGATGAGGATATAGAACAATACCGCTGGCATGAACCAAAGGAAGCAGTTACAGAGGCTCCCGAAGCGGCTCCTGCCCCGCAGGAAGAACCGTTCCCATATTCCGTGGGCGATACGGTGTATCTGGAGGACGGCAAGCCCTTTACCATCGAGCGCATCGGCCTCTTTGATATTTCTCTCCGTGACCCGTCGCTTCTTTATCCCATCTCCCGTGCGGAAAGCAGGGAGAGCTTCGCACGGCTCATGGAGCGGTATCCGCAGCCGGAAAAAACTGTGCCGGAAGTTAAATCGGAGACTGAGCTGGGCAGCTACCATACTGAGACGGAAGCTGTCTATCCCGCAGAACAGACCCGATTACCCTATGATGTGGTGATCGAAACCCTGCATATCGATGAGCCAAAGCCGCCGTCCCTTGAAGAAGCCGTGGACGCCAATCCCATTTCCGTGCAGGTAGGCGGCGAGTGGCAGACCTTCCCCAACCGTGAAGCCGCCGAAAAAGCCATGTACGAGGAGTACAAGGACAATCTTCGCCAGAACGCAGAAAACTTCCGCATCACCGATGACGAGCTGGGCTACGGCGGTGCAAAGGGCAAATTCCGGGCGAATATGGCTGCGATCAATCTTCTGAAGGAGTTGGAATTTGAGGGCTTGCAGGCCACTTCCGAGCAGCAGGAGATCCTATCCCGCTACGTCGGCTGGGGCGGGCTTGCGGACGCTTTTGACGAAAGCAAGGACAACTGGAAGGACGAATTTGCGGAGCTGTACGCCGCGCTCACCCCAGAGGAATACGCCGCCGCTCGCGCCTCCACCCTCAACGCCCACTACACCAGCCCCACCGTTATACGCGCCATCTACGATGCGGTGGAAAAAATGGGCTTTCAGACGGGCAACATTCTGGAGCCTAGCATGGGCGTGGGCAACTTCTTCGGTATGCTGCCGGAGAGCATGAAAAGCAGCAGGCTCTACGGCGTGGAGCTGGATTCTGTCACGGGGCGCATCGCAAAGCAGCTCTATCCCAAGGCGGATATCACCGTGGCGGGCTTTGAG
>CAVAXR010000219.1:0-3100 GCA_963592375.1 Oribacterium sp.
GTACAGATCGAGTCCGGCGAGAAGGTGCGCGAGAACAAGACCGGCATGACCAGTGCCGAGCAGGTGGAGGCCATCATTAACCAGGTAAAGAAGCAGGAGAAGCGGAAGGCCGCCGTTTACGAGCAGCTGATGGGCGAGCTGGAGCCGGAGGGCATCCGCATCATTAACTTCCAGAAGCTGTCCAAGGTGGAGCAGACCCAGCTGGAGACCTACTTCGATACGGCGATCCGCCCGTACCTCTCCCCGATGATCGTGGGCAAGCAGCAGCCGTTCCCCTTCCTGAACAACCGCGCGCTCTATGCGGTGGTGCTGCTGACCGGTAAAAATAAGAAGAAAAAGATCGGTATTGTGCCGTGCTTCAACCCGGTATTCAAGCGTCTGATCGAGATTCCGGACCGGAAGGGCACCTTCATGCTGTCCGAAGAGCTGATTCTGCACTTTGTATCCAAGCTCTATCCGGGCTATCAGATCCGGGAGAAGTCGGTCATTCGCGTGACCCGGAATGCGGACATCGATGCCAATGATGTCTACGATGAGGATCTGGATTTCCGCGGCATCATGGAGGAGCTTCTCAAGAAGCGGAACAAGCTGAACCCGGTGCGCCTTGAGCTGTCCCGTGACATCAACGAGGAGGAGAAGAAGGAGCTTGCGAAGTATCTGAATATTCCGAAGGAGCATATCATTAAGAGCGGCACGCCGCTGGATCTTTCCTATGTGTTCCAGCTGCAGAGTGTGCTCCGGGACAAGACGGCGCTCTTCTATCAGAAGCGCACGCCGAGAACCTCCACGGCCCTGGTGAAGGGCGAGTCCATTCTCGATCAGATTGAGAAGAAGGATGTGCTGCTGTCCTATCCGTTTGAAAGCATGAAGAGCTTCATCAACATGCTGCGGGATGCTGCAGAGGACAAGACGGTGCAGTCCATCAAGATCACCCTCTATCGCGTGGCCGGGCATTCCCAGATTGTCGATGCCCTCTGCGATGCGGCGGAGAACGGCAAGGAGGTCGTGGTGCTGGTGGAGCTCCGCGCCCGCTTCGATGAGGCCAACAACATTGAAATGTCGCATCGTCTCGAGGATGCCGGCTGTCAGATCATCTACGGTCTCGGCAGCTACAAGGTACACTCGAAGCTCTGTCTCATTACGCGGAAGAAGGAGACCGGCGTCGCCTACATTACCCAGATCGGCACCGGAAACTACAACGAGAAGACCGCGAGCCTCTACACGGATCTTTGTTTAATGACGGCGAATCAGGAAATCGGGCAGGATGCCGCTGAGGTGTTCCGCTGCCTGATGCTGGGGGATACGGTGGAGAACGGCGCTGTGAAGCATCTTCTCGTGGCACCGAACTGCCTGCAGAACCGCGTGCTGGAAATGATGGACGAGCAGATCGCGCTGGCCGAGGCCGGAAAGCCCGCCTATATCGGCGTGAAGATCAACTCGCTGACGGACAAGACGATCATTCAGAGGCTGGTGGCGGCATCTCAGGCCGGCGTGAAGATCGAAATGGTGATCCGCGGCATCTGCTGTCTGATTCCGGGCATTCCGGGCGAAACCGACCGGATCCGCGTGGTGAGCATCGTGGGGCGGTATCTCGAACACTCCAGAATCTACCGCTTCGGCATCGGCGACGAGGAGAAAATGTATATCGCGTCGGCGGATTTCATGACCCGGAACACGCTGCGCCGTGTTGAGGTGGCGACACCGATCTACGATCCGGCGGCACGGGCAGAGATCCGGCATATCTTCGATACGCTGATGGAGGACGATGAGAAGGGCAAGGAGCTTGAGATGGACGGTGAGTACCATGACCGCGACCTTCACGGAGAAGCTGGCCGCGTCAACGCCCAGGAGCAGTTCTATGAGGAAGCTTATGCCAGATATGAGGCAAGATAAATAATAAGGGAAGCAATAGGATGCGGTGCTAAACAGTTACCTATATTGAAGTTATATTGAGGTCTTCGATTTTCGCCGGATCCGGTGCAGCTGCGGCCGCAGCATGAGCTCAGTGATGACCATGCCCGGGCGGGCCGTCAGGGCGAAGCGGACGGCGTCTGCCACATCCTCCGGGACGAGACGGCTCTCGACCTCCTCGCCGACCGTGAAATCCGCATTCCGGTAGAGCTTCGTGTCGGTCATATCCGGCAGAATCGAAACGACCCGCAGCCCGTACTTCCGGTTTTCTTCGAAAAGACTGCGGGAAAAAGAGGAAAGGCCGGCCTTTGCGGCACCGTAGCAGGCACCGTGGGGATTCGAGGAGACGGCGGTCACGGAGCTGATGCTGATGATCGTGCCGTGATTCCGCTTCAGTGTCCGGAGCAGCGCCTGGGAGAGAATCATGGGCAGCTCCAGATCCGTCCGCACCATTTCCTGAATCTTCTTCGGATTCAGCTCTTCATGAAGACCATAATAGGCCAGGCCCGCATTGTTCACAAGAACAGTGACCGGGCCGGCCTTTTCGATTGCGCGGATTTCCTGCAGTACGCGGTTCGTATCCAGGAGATCGCAGACGATGGGGTGAAACATGGCTGCTGACTGGACGTCAGGACAGTCAGCTGCCTCGCCCAAACAATCGTCGGACTGCACTTCGGCGGCTTCTTTCTCCGGAAACGTCCGGCCGAAGCCGTAGACCTCATAGCCAAGCGTCAGCAGCATCCGGCTAATGGCCGCGCCGATGCCGGAGGAGGCCCCGGTCACAATAGCAATGCTTTTCTCTGTTGTCATGAAATAAGCTCCTTTTCTCCTTCTGCAGAAAGCTTCCGCAGAGTTTGCGGCGGCGATGCTGTGCAGCCGGCTTTGCTTCAGCTGGTGAAAATCCGCTCCGCCGGTACATACCGAAGCAGCGCGTCCCGCAGGAAGCACTCCATCTCTGCCGCGAGCGCAGCCGGATAGTGATAGACCGCGCCGGTATTTTCATAGGGATACTGCACCACCGCCGAATCCGGCATGGCCCGCCGCATCGCCCTGAGGTAGACCTCGGACAGCCGGAAGGAGCCGATGCTCATGTCGCGGATTTGCCGAAGGTCAAGCGCCCCGGCCGCCTGCGCCAGCATTTCCCCGTAGTGCGTACGCCAGTGCGGGATTGAAATCATGGGATCGAAGC
>CAVAXR010000220.1:0-3097 GCA_963592375.1 Oribacterium sp.
GCGCCGATCAGCGTATGCACCTCATCCACGAACAGGATGACATTCCCGGCATCAATTACCTCCTCGATCACGGTCTTGATGCGCTCCTCGAATTCTCCGCGGTATTTGGATCCTGCAACCATTCCCGACAGATCCAGTGTTAGCAGCCGTTTGCCGCGAACGCTCTCCGGCACATTCCCGGAGACAATCCGCTGCGCCAGGCCTTCCACAATGGCAGTCTTGCCAACACCCGGCTCGCCGATCAGGCAAGGGTTGTTCTTCATGCGACGCGAAAGAATCTGGATCACACGCTGCATTTCCTGTTCTCTCCCGATCACGGGATCGAGCCGTCCTTCCTCCGCAAGCGCTGTCAGATCGCGGCTGTACTGCTCCAGCATTCCCGGCTGCGTGCGTCCATCCCCCAGTTGCTCCGGCTGCAAATCATTGCGATGCTCCTGTACGTTGACGCCCATTGCCGCCAGCACTTCAAAATAAATCTTGGCAATGTTGCCTCCGACGGCTTCCATCAGCTTTACTGCCACGTTCTGCCGTTCCAAAATGGTGGCGATCAGCAGATATTCTGTCCCGAGCTCCTTCGCATGATACTCTTCCTCTGCAATCTCCGCCGCCCCGTCCAGAATGTCCCGAAGCCTTGGCGAGAAGCCGTCACGATCCAGAACTGCCGTCTTCCCCTTCTCCAGCCGAAGAGATGCCAGCATGTCCTTCAGCTTCTCCTCCGTGATGCCGTTGTTCCGAAGAACCTGCGAGGCTACACCCTCCGGCTCCCGAATCATTCCAAGGAGCAGATGCTCTGTTCCCACATAGCTGCTGCCGCTTGTCTGCGCGGCCTCCTTCGCCAGTCTGATTACCTCTTCCGCGTTCCTTGTATAGGGAATGCTCATATAATTTCATACCTCCTCATGCCGCCGATCTTCCCGGATGCCGCAGGCATCTTCAGATCACCGCGCGGCTCCGGCTCCCGCCGTCAGCTTCTTCCTTCTGCCGTATACTGCGCAATCCAGCTCTCGTATTCATCAAAAACATCATCCACCAAAGCGTGGAGATCTTCCCGGGACAGGCCTCTGCACAAAGCCTCTGCCACAGCCTCCCGGAGTCTTGTGCGAACTGCCTCAAGCGCGCGCTTTTTGTCCGAGTCCACCGCAATGACAGCACCTCTTCTGCGGTCCACCTTCACAAAGCCCGCCTGCTTCAGCACGGTGTATGCCTTGTTCACCGTGTGCATGTTGATGCCGATCTCGTCCGCCAGCTGACGCACAGACGGCAGCACCTCTCCCTCTGTATACTGGGCCGTTGCGATCCCCAGAATAATCTGATTGCACAGCTGATGATAAATCGCCTCATCGCTGCTGAAATCAATCTCTATCAGCATGGTCTGCACCCGCCTTTCTTTTGCACTGCTGCCTGCGTGCTGTCTGCAAAACACCCCGGACCCAGCTTTTCCCCAGGCTGTTCACAGCCGGCTTCTCCACGCAAAACGCCGTGTGTTACACATTGTATAACACACGGCATTTCAAAACAACTCCGGGTCTATGAAGCATCCGGCAGCATCCCTGCTGACCGCTTGCTGACAGGAAGCGTCTTATTCGTCGTCATCCATCTTCAGGAAATCGTAATCAAAATCCTCATCCGCAGCGCTCTTACCTGCGCTCTGACGGGGAGCAGGTGCTGCAGCGCGTCTTGCTGTACCGTCTGCCGGGCGGGCACTTCTTGCTGCCTGACGTGCCTCACCATCCGCTGCTGCCGGACGAGCTGCGCGTTCTCTGCGCGCCTCGGTATCTGCCGGGCGAGCCGTACGCTCTGCTGCAGGTCTTGCGCTTCTTGCTGCCGTGCGTCCCTCTGCATCTGCTGCAGGACGAGCTACGCGAGTGGTTCTGGGTGCGTAATCATCCTCTGCTGCGGGACGGGCCGGGCGTCTGTCTCCTGCAGGTCTTGCGCTTCTTGCATCTCTTGGATCGCGCACAGAATCTCTCTCGACTCTTCTGCCGGCGCCCGATGCATACGCATCATCACGTCCGCGGCCCGAACGAGCACCCTGCTCTGCTCTGGGTCTTCTAAGAGACTCTACACTGTCTGCACGATAATCACTTCGTCTCTGATCCCGGCGTTCCATGGTCAGATCACGCTCTCTGCGACCGTTTGCCAGCGCATCGCGCAGCTTTAAGAACAGTACAATACAGCCGATCAGGAAAATAATCGTCGTTGCTGCCAGCACGATCACGAACACCGTATAAGTGGACTTCGTGGAAGCTGCCTGCTGGTTAGCCGTGTTGACATCGTCCTGAAGCTTGCTGATGTCAGAGATCTTCATTCTCTGTCCGGCATTGTTGTCATACAGATAATAGGTATCCTCTCCGTTCTCATCGGGAGCCAGCACAACCTGATATCCACCGGTATCCTGCTCCGCAGCAGCCGCTGCATCTGCTGCAGCCGAATCGGTGCTGTCCGCCTCTGCAGAATCCTCTGCAGACTCCTCTGTCGTCTCCTCTGCAGACGCATCCGTCTCCTCTTCCGACTCCGACTCATCTACTATCAGGAAATCACCGCGGACATAACCGGTGGTTCCGTTGCTGAGAGTTACCTGATACCAGGTGGCTCCGGAGCTGTCCGTTGCCGTCTCGCCCACAGTAACGACATCACCTGTTGTAACCGTTCCTACCTGACTCGAGTCAGAGCTTGCCTCACTTCTCACATTGATATCGCTTCCGGTTACCGTACCGGTTGCTGCGAATACGCTCACCGTCGGAACCGTAAACGCCACTGCTGCTGACAAAGCTGCTGCCGCTGCCAGCGTGCGGATTCGATTCATTTTAGAAATCATCATAATCTCCTTGCTGCTTCCCACATTGCTTATCTGCCCATGCAGACGTCATAGATTCAGTTAGCATACCACAGGATTTTCAGAAAATACACCCTTCGCCGCAAATTATTACGGAAATATTACCTGACACTCTCTGCCACCCAGGCACCGGCCAGCCGGGAGCAGTCGGCAGAGATGTCCGCCTTGGGACGCCTCTCGGCTCCGTGTTCGGACCTAGCGGTACTAAGCTCGCGCAAAACGCTCGCAAGTACCGAGGCCTCGCAAGGCCCGCGGCCGGAC
>CAVAXR010000221.1:0-3096 GCA_963592375.1 Oribacterium sp.
CCTTCAAACATAGCAGAAACTCCTTTTAGGGCGGAAATGCCCGGGATTTGCGGCATAGACATTTGCCTATAATATCCTAAAGCTTATACGTATTTGAAAATAACGCAAAAAAGATGTATCGTCAAGCTAAAGCAAGGCTGGACGGTGATTTTTATGCCGGCAGCATGGGGGATAGGGATACGGAGGAAAATAAAATGACAGCGGAAGCACAGGCATATCGGATGGAGCATGATTCAATCGGAGAGAAGCAGGTACCGGCAGAAGCCTATTACGGCGTGCAGACACTGCGGGCGCATGAGAATTTCTGCATCACAGGACTGAAGATGCATCCGGAGCTCATCAACAGTGTGGCGCAGATCAAGAAGGCGGCAGCCATTACAAATTTTGAGGTGGGAGAGCTTGATAAGCGGCGGGCAGATGCCATTGTGAAGGCCTGCGACGAGATTATTTCCGGAAAGCTGCATGAGCAGTTCATTGTGGATCCGATCCAGGGCGGCGCGGGCACCTCTCTCAACATGAATGCAAATGAAGTCATTGCCAATCGTGCGATTGAGCTCCTGGGAGGCCGGAAGGGCGACTATGCGATTGTGCATCCGAACGATCATGTGAACCTTGGGCAGTCCACCAATGATGTCTTTCCTTCCTGCGGCAAGATGGCTGCACTGAAGCTGCTGGACCGGGCGGAGACAGAGCTCAGACGGCTTGTGCAGGCACTGACAGACAAGTCTGTAGAATTTGACTCGGTGATCAAGATGGGCAGAACACAGCTGCAGGATGCGGTGCCGATCCGTCTGGGACAGGAATTTCATGCCTATGCATCGGCCTTTAAGCGGGATCTCAAGCGTTTTGAGCGGGCGAAGGAGGAGATCAGCTCGCTGAATCTGGGCGGTACGGCCATCGGCACCGGTCTCAATGCGGATGTGCAGTACTTCCACCGGGTGGTGAAGAATATGTCCACTATGACCGGACAGGACTTGGTGCAGTCCTATGACATGATCGATGCCACGCAGAATCTGGACAGCTACGCTTCGGTATCCGGTATCGTGAAGAACTGTGCTATCAACCTCTCCAAGATGTGCAATGACCTCCGGCTCATGTCGTCCGGTCCCCGTACCGGCTTCTGTGAGATCAATCTGCCGGCAAAGCAGAACGGCTCATCCATTATGCCGGGAAAGGTGAATCCGGTTATTCCGGAGGTGGTGAATCAGGTGGCCTTTAATATCATCGGCAATGATATGACCATCACCATGGCGGCAGAGGCCGGACAGCTGGAGCTTAATGCCTTTGAGCCCATCATTTTCTATAATCTCTTCCAGTCCATCGAGACGCTGAGCTCTGCAGTGAATACGCTGGTGGACAACTGTATTGTTGGGATCACGGCCAATGAGGAGCATTGCCGGAAAATGGTGGAGAACAGCATTGGCATCATCACGGCGATCTGCCCCTATGTAGGCTATGAAATGGCGGCAAAGATTGCAAAGGAAGCACTGCGCACCGGACGTTCTGTGCGGGAGCTGATTCTCGAGAAGGGGCTGATGGACGCAGAGAAGCTGAATACAGTGCTGGATCCCTATACCATGACAGAGCCGGGCATCATCGGAAAGGATCCGACGGAGCAGTTCCGGAGCTGAGGTTGCGAAAATTCTGTAAGGGGGGTATACTTTTCCGGAAAGCAGAATTCACGCAGAGATGAGGTAAACAATGGAATACAGAATCGAGCATGATACCATGGGTGAGGTGAAGGTGCCGGCAGAGCATTTCTGGGGCGCGCAGACCGAGAGATCCCTTGAAAACTTCCGGATCGGTACAGAAACCATTCCCCGGGAGGTGATCCGCGCATTTGCTCTCCTGAAGTCGGCGGCGGCCGCAGCCAACAGGGAACTGGGAAAGCTGCCGGCGTCAGAGGCAGCCGCCATCGAGGAAGCCTGCCGGGATATTCTGGACGGAAAGTATCCGGAGGAATTTCCGCTGAAGGTCTGGCAGACCGGCTCCGGCACCCAGTCCAACATGAACATGAACGAGGTGATCGCGCACATTGCGGTGTACAATCATCCGGAGCTGAGGATTCATCCGAATGACCATGTGAATATGTCTCAGAGCTCCAATGATACCTTCCCTACCGCTATGAACATTGCCGCTGTAGAGGCCATCGTGAAGACCCTCTATCCGGCACTGGATCAGCTGGTGGAGACCCTTGAACGGCTGGAGAGGGAAAATGAGGATGTGGTGAAGATCGGACGTACCCATCTGCAGGATGCGGTGCCGCTTCGCTTCAGTCAGGAGATTCACGGCTGGACCGGCATGCTGCAGTCTGCCAGGGAAATGATCGAGAGCTCCCTGCAGCCGCTTCGGAAGCTCGCCATCGGCGGCACAGCTGTCGGTACGGGGCTCAACTGTCCGGCGGGCTTTGATCAGCTTTGTGCTGAAAACATTTCCCGACTGGCGGGAGAGGCATTTGTAAGCTCGGACAATAAATATCATGCGCTGACTTCCAAGGATGCTTATGTCTTTACCCATGGCGCACTGAAGGCGCTGGCCTGCAATCTGATGAAGATGGCAAATGATGTGCGCTGGCTGGCCTCCGGACCCCGCTGCGGTATTGGGGAGATTTCTATTCCGGAAAACGAGCCGGGCAGCTCCATCATGCCGGGCAAGGTGAATCCGACCCAGTGTGAGGCCATTACCATGATCGCCGTTCAGGTGATGGGAAATGATGCCGCCATCGGTTTCGGCGCAAGCCAGGGCAACTTCGAGCTGAATGTCTTTATGCCGGTGCTTTCTTATAATATGCTGCAGTCTATCCGGCTGCTGGCCGACGGCATGCGGTCTTTTGAGAAGAACTGTGTCTGCGGTATTCGGGCGAATCAGGCGCGAATGAAGGAAAATCTGGATCGTTCCCTGATGCTCGTGACCTGTCTGTCACCGTCCATCGGCTATGAGAACGCGGCGAAGTGCGCGCATCAGGCCTTTGAGGAGGGGACGACCCTGAAGGAAGCCGTAGTAAAGCTTGGCTTCATGAGCAGCGAGGAGTACGATGAGGTTGTAAAGCCGGAAAAGATGTGTTAATGATGGTCATCGATGGGCTTCGCGCAAGCT
>CAVAXR010000222.1:0-3092 GCA_963592375.1 Oribacterium sp.
GCTCAAGCTCCGCCGGATCTGTGCCGAGAACGTCCGAAACCTCTTCGGCCACCTGGGCTTCGATTTCCGCCGCCATATCCGCACTGAGCGCAGGCAGCTCCGACAGGCTTTCCATGCCGAAGCGCCGCAGGAATTCCTCCGTTGTCACAAAAAGCGCGGGACGCCCCGGTGCATTGAGTCGTCCGCTCTCCATCACAAGGCCATATTCCACAAGCCGGTTCACCGCATGATCGGACTGCACACCGCGGACACGTTCAATTTCCGCCTTGGTCACCGGCTGCTTATAAGCAATGATGGCCAGCGTCTCCATCGTCACGTCCGACAGTACAGGCTTGACCGGATGACTCACCACCCGGATCAGTCCCTCAAAGCAGTTCGGATTCGTACACATCTGGTAGCTTTCCTCTACCCGACGGATCAGAATCCCGCCCTGCCGTTTTTCATAGCTCTGCAGCAGCCGTTCTGCCGCTTCCTTTGCCAGCACTGTATCCGCATTCAGTGCCAGAGCAATTTCCGGAAGACTCACCGCGCGCCCCATGGCATATAGCAGAGCCTCCACGATGCGCTCTTCCTGTTTTAATTCCTCGACATGCTCCCTGTCTATTTCCAGACTGAGCGCCCTGTCTCTGGGATTCAGCTCCATCAGTCAAATTCCTCCAGTCCCTGCAGATCCAGGGCCTCATCCATATTTCCCTCTACGACATGGATATCCATATCCGCAAAGGGCCGCTCCTGCGTCAGTGTAATACGGCCCATTTTCATAAGCTCCAGCACTGCCAGAAAGCTGACCACCACATCCATTTTGTTCTTTTTCTCCGGCAGCATCTGCTGAAATGAGAAACGGCCGTGCTTTCGCGCATAATGCAGAACATCCCGTATTCTTCCCTGCAAGCTGATCTTTTCGCGCTTGATCACGCCGAATTTCGAACGCACCCGGTCAATGGAGGCCTCGCGGCGCTTCATCACATCCGTAAAATAATCCCGCAGCTTCTCCTTTGTCATTCCTTCAAAAAGAGCTGCCAGATCCAGCGGCGGTGTATATTTTGCCACTTCCTCCGGAATGCAGACATCTCCATAAAAGTGTCTGTTTCCGGTGCTTTCCCGCTTCCGAATCAGCCGTGACATATACTTATACCGCTTATATTCCAGAAGCCGTGCCACCAGCTCGGCTCGAGGGTCGATCTCCTCCCCATCCTCTGTCACCTCTCGCGGCAGCAGCATACGGGACTTGATTTCCAGAAGCGTCGCCGCCATCACAAGGAAATCCGATACAATGTCCAGATCCTCTTCCTGCATTGCATTGACATAGTCGAGATACTGCTCCGCAATTTCCGCAATCGGGATATCATAAATGTCAATTTTATTCTTTTCGATCAGATGGAGCAGCAGATCCAGCGGACCTTCAAAATGCTCCAGCCTGTATTGCAGCTTATCCATCCTTCACCGCCTCCTTCGGCTGCAGCTTGATCACACTGAGCTCCGGCCGGTCATTAATCCGGAGATTCACGGAATGTGTTCCCAGCCCCCGGCTCACCACAAGCCTTCCGGCTTTGTAGCTGTGCAGACCGGCACATTCCTTCACAAAGAACTGAAACTGCGGTGTCATGAGGCCGCCAAGCAGCGGCAGCCGAATGGTTCCGCCGTGATAATGCCCGGACAGCACCAGATCCGCACCGCAGTCAATCGCCTCATGATAATACAAAGGCGTATGCAGCAGACAGAGATGAAAGCAGCCTTCTGCCGGGAAACGACCTCCGCAGTCCTGAAAATCACTTCGGGAAAGTGACTGTTTTCGACGGAAAAGCAGCTTTCCGTAGTATTTCATCGGGAGCGTCACCCCGCTTACGGAAAGCCCGTATTCCGGGAGAAAGGCGGTTTCCCTGTCCAGGACCGTCACCCCATCCATCGCCTCCAGCAGCCTTCGCCAGTTTCTCTGCCCGTCTTCTTCGCCGCGTTCTGCCTTTTCCCGCAGCCGAAGCTCATGATTTCCGAGTGCCATAAATACACGATATTCCCGCTTCAGCGCATGGAGCAATGCGCAGGATTCTCCGATTTTATCTGTTCTTCCCTTCTTTTTATTGCAGACGATGAGGTCGCCGCCGATCAGAACCAAATCCGGGCGGATCTTCCGAATCGTCTGCAGTAGAAGCTGCTGTTCGTTTCCAAAG
Organism: Oribacterium sp.; assembly: GCA_963592375.1. Taxonomy (GTDB): domain Bacteria; phylum Bacillota; class Clostridia; order Lachnospirales; family Lachnospiraceae; genus Oribacterium. The sequence goes on from CAVAXR010000222.1 coordinate 2,169, forward strand.
CATTTTTCATGAAGGTCAGACAGAAAAACAAGCCGAAGCTCCCGCTTTAATTTGTCTGAAGTGACACAGTAAGTCTCCACCTCCAGATGATTCTTCTCAGAATTCGTATACTTTTTAAAAATATACGCCATGATGAAACATAAAATTACGTAGAAAAAAATCACGATTAAGCCCTTTCCGAACTGTATTTTCGTTGATACAATGAAAAACATAAAAGTAAGGGTTGTTTTGCAATTTTCAGCAGAACTTTTAAGAAAATGTATTGTATGGAGGTAAGTTATGATTCACTTTGATCCATTCTGGAAAATGATGGAGGAAGCAAACATCAGTCAGTACCAGCTGGTACGCTATTACCGGATTTCTGCAAGCCAGGTCTATCGGCTGCGTCACGATCTCACCGTCACCACAGACACCATTTCACGTATCTGCGAACTGTTCGACTGCAAGGTATCCGACATCATGTATTTCACCAACCATCCCGACAAATAAAAGAAACAGCAAAAACAAATGCAGAACAGCTGGCATGGGCCTCTGTGCCCATGCCAGCCAATGGTTCAGTCATTCTCCGAAGAATTTTCCTCGGTGTAATTCGTATATTGTGCGCGCACCTCTTCAAAGCTGCGCTTCAGCTGAGACGAATCCTTTGTGCCTTCACCTGCAGCCTGCGGCTGTGACTCGTCTGCCGCTTCCACTTCAGCCGCCGCATCCTCCGCTGCAGATGCAAACCCGTCATTCGCGCCGCCGACATTTTCCTCAAAGTGTTTCTGGTCAAGAGCCCTCTGATGATCCTCCTGCACATCCCGCAGGATCCTCATAAACTCCTTGCCTGTGATGGTCTCACGTTCGATCAGGAATTCCGCAATACGATCCAGTGCATAGCGATTTTCGCGAAGAAGTGTCTTCGCCTCCTCGTAGCACTCCCTC
>CAVAXR010000223.1:0-3084 GCA_963592375.1 Oribacterium sp.
TGTGCTGTGCTGTGCTGTGCTGTGCTGTGCTGTGCTGTGCTGTGCTGTGCTGTGCTGTGCTGTGCTGTGCTGTGCTGTGCTGTGCAAAGCATTCCTGCAGGCACTGCGATTGTCAATCCATTTTCAACAGAAGCGAGCATCTTGCATTCCCCTTTTTCTTAAAAGTATTTACTGCGACGATATTTTTAATTTCTCCTCGTAATATATGATTATATTATCACCATTCGTCAAGTTTAGCAATACTCACTGCATTCCCTGTCTTGTACGCAATTCCGTACCTGCGGAAATGCTGATCCTGATCCAGTCAGCATTTCCCTACGAGGCCCGCTCCGTGCACCAGTCTCCGTAATAGCGGATCGGCGCCGCTTCAATGTCTGTATAGTCACTCAAAATCTCCGTCGGCGAATAGAGATGCGTGAGATCAATATATGGATAGCTCTGTCCATTCAGCGCTGTCTGATTCATGACCTCCGTATACTGCGCTGCGGCACCGGTATAGCCTGCGATACTGCTGCTGTCCCGGCTCCAGAGGCCGTAGATTTTTTTGCTTCCTATGTCCCACCAGCTGTCGCTCGTGCTGTTGCTTTGATATTTTTCTTCGTCGCTTCGTGTCAGCAGGCTGTCGCTCATGCCGCCGATAAACCGCTGCTTACCGTCATCCAGGAAGCTCATACCGGTAAGGCAAATGACACTTCGTGTGCCGCTGCTGTCCGAACGATAGAAATGCTTCTCCACGCTGCCCATGGAATAGCCCAGAACAGAACCGATAAAAATGTTTCTCGTGCCGTTCGACGGATCGAAGGCCTGTCCTGCGAGGTAGCAGTCTGTGATCCGTTCATCGCTGCTTCCGCTGCTAAGCTGTCCCATCAGGCCGCCGATAAAGTACAGCTGAGAACTGGTCCAGGAGTTTTTATAGCTGTAGCTGCTGGCTGCATGGATGCCGACCGATGCCGTAGAGAAGCTGCTGCTGATCTCCACATTCCAGCTGCTGTAGCCCACGAGTCCGCCGGCCGCAAGATGTCCGTAAACCGTATAGCCGCCGGGCTGCACAACTGCCTTCGCAGTGCTGTCCACCGCCAGGGCATTTCGGAAAACAGACTTCGCACTGCCGTCTGATGTATCCGTACCGCTCAGGGCTGCCGCATAACTCCGCCGGATGCTTCCACCGCAGCTGAAGTCGCCGACAAGACCGCCCGCACAGTCGCCGTCCGGGGCATAGACATAGGCCGCTGCACCGCAGCTGTCGATGGAAAGTGAACCGTTGTGAATGGTGCCCACCAGACCGCCTGCACTGTCGTCGGTATAATCACTGCTCTCCTTTTGTCCGGAGCCGCAGGCCAGGATTACCGCATTTTCACCATAAACCGAAGCGCCGCTGATACTCACCGCTGTATTGTCGCTTCTTCCGATCAGACCTCCGGCACTGGCACTGTCCCCACTGTTCTTCGTCTTATTGGAAATGCCCGCAGAATACACCAACAAAGAATACGGACGCGTACCGTCTTCCCGGCGTTCTCCTTCATAGATAGCAACATTGGAAACCGTGAGGCTGCCGCTGTCAGCATAGCCTACGAGACCGCCCGCATCCCGCACAGACTGCACCTCAGCACCTTCAATCACCACATTCTGAATATACACGGCGTGGCTGCTGCCAAGATATCCCACAAGTGCCGCCGCACTGTTCTTCCCGCCGTTCTTCTTCGCAGAGGTGACGCTGCTGATGTTCCGAAGGCGAAGACGCCGGATTGTAAACGTACTCTGCTGCTTATCAGAAATCGCTGCAAAGAGACCGGCGGCATTGCAGTCGTCCTTATCCGCCGCAATGCGAAGGTTGGAGATGCTGTGGTTCCCGCCGTCATACTCTGTCAGCAGCAGATTCTGAATGCCGTAGAAATATCCACCTTCTGTAATCGCAGCATTCGATTGCGGTCGGTACACAGCCGGTGTCTCCTCACCGCGCTTCACAGACTGCAGATACTGATCCCAGTCAAGATCCGCAAGCTGCACAGCCCTGCTGTAGCCGCCCTCCGTCGGCAGGGCAAAGCCGCCGTCATATGTCCGCTTCTTATTCGGATTTTCAAGATTTGACACATAGTGATCAAGGTTCTCAAGATGCCGCATGCTGCAGATCTGCGCCTGTCCGTTCCGAAAACTCGAGCTTCTTCCAAAGAGACTGCTGTCGGTATCGAAGACTGTTGTCGTCTCTGCTCCCGCCGTCCGGTACTGCTCCGCTGCATTCTGCAGCGGCTGTGTCAGATCCGCATTTGCTGTCTCAAGCAATGCCGCCACCGTGTCGGTATCCACCGCAGTCGCAAGATACGCTTCATCCGTATACCAGTCAGCCGCCGGCTTCTCCTCTGCAATCGCATAGCCTGTAATCTCACTGCCGACGCGAAGCTCCTTTGTATTCTCGCTGAAATGCTCGTTTGCCACGGAGATGTCATCCAGCAGGATGCGATAAACCAGGTAATCCGCACCGCCGACATTTACCGAGAAGGCCGCGTCGTAATCACTGTGCTCGCCGGAATTCACGCCCTTCGTGCGGTTCAATATCATGCTGCCGTCACCGCTTCTTTCTGCTGTAAAGGCATAGAAATCACCATGCTCATATTCATCCTTCAGCAGCATCGTGAGGTAATTCGTTCCCTCCTTCAGCGGTGTAAACACCTCGGCATAGAGCCGCGGGCCGTTCACAAAGCGAAGAATCGTCTCACTCGCCTGCTCCGCTGCCTCACTGAAATCACCAATGTGCTGTTTTGTATACTTTGTGCTCTTCCTTCCAGCTGCCGCAGTTCCCTCCGAAAGCAGCTTTGCATACAGCTCTTCTGCCGTCATATAAGGATAATGCGGGTTTCCGCCGCTGAGGAGCAGCGCTTCATCATAGGGCTTTGCATAAGCATTTCCGGCATAGTCGCTGCCCCTGCCAATGGCCGCGGCAAGCGTCTCCGGAAGCGCATTTTCTCCCTTTACCCTGCCGGATGCGTAGCAGCCTGTCAGCGCAAGTCCGTCGCCGGCGCCGAGGAAGGTCCCGGCACTGCCGCTTTCCGCTGAAACCGAAGCGGTGCTGTAGCAGCCCGTCAGTGC
>CAVAXR010000224.1:0-3082 GCA_963592375.1 Oribacterium sp.
CCGCAGCCTCGAGAAAATCCGCAGCCTCCTTCGTCAGCGATCCCCAGCGGATCAGATCCGAAACCTGAATAACCGAATCCGGGAATTTACGGATTGTCACGATGGGACCGTTCAGCGCAATCGGCGCCAGCACGATATTCACCCGGGAACCATCCTCGAGGCGGGCATCACAGATCGGATTTGAAGCATCCACTGTCCGGTTCACCTTAGCGACAATTCGCTGGATAATGTCTTCCAGCTGACGCTGGCTTTCAAACTTTACTTCCGACTCTCGAACCCGTCCAGCCTGCTCAATGAAAATATGGTCCGGGCCGTTGATCATAACCTCGGTAATGCTGTGATCATCCAGGATCTCCTGCAGCGGTCCCAGGCGCCGCATGTTGTTGAATACGTAATCCGAAACCTCTCTTCGGTCACGAATGCTTATATGCTCATTCGGAAACAGCTGCTGCAGGATCTCGAAGGCCTTGTCCTTGATCTGCTCATCCGATACATCAGACATTCCCTGCAGAGCATGCGCCGTCTTATGATAAATATCATCCAATAACTGATGTGACAGTTCCATGACTTCCCCTTCTTATCTGATGCGATCCAGCAATATCATACAGCTGTTCAGGAACAGGGGATTTTTGTCCTGTACCTCGGAAACCATATCCCCGGCCTGCAGACTTTTGGAATTCGGAAATTTGACATCAATACCCGGCTCATTCTCCCGGTTTACAGCTCGATTCATGACATGAAGCTGTATACCGTGTATGTCCATCTTTGCAAAATACGGATCCCGGTTCATACATCCAAGCTTTTCACGTCCCTGCGCATTATCGCTCCAGACATATACCACAGTAGACGCATAGCTCATCAGTATTTCCGAAAGCTTATTCAGCCCGGAAGGAAGATCAACAAAGATATACTGAACATTTGCCATTCTGGAAATCGCATCCAGTAATTTTCCGATTTCTTTTTCGCTTAAAGAAAGCAAATCCTCCACCGAATGGAAAGGCGGAAGCATAACAACACCGTACTCATCACGCTCGACTGTCTCGAGAAGCATCGATGCAATGTCCCTTCCCTCCTGCAGCTTGTAGATCAGCTCATCAACATCCCGTTTGAACACATAGTGATTCAGCTGCGAAATCGAGGCAAGCTCCTCCAGATTCAGATACATGGCCTGCTTTCCCTGCCGCGTCGCAGCAAGGGCAGCCGCATAGGCCAGCGTTGTCTTTCCTGCACCTCCCTGCATCGACGTAAAGGCGGCTATCCTTGTGTCAAAGCGAACCGCCTCGCCGGACAGAGCCAGTGCCGACTTGATATCTGCAATGATGGAATTTGCAGACTGATAAATATTGATGGTCGAGTGCTTCATGTCTTCAAACGAGGTGAAATCCGATACATACATCACCCGGTCTTCCCGAACATCCACCCGTGACGTCATTTCTTCCTCACAGATCAAGGCGCTGAAGCGATAGGGTGCTTTCTCATAAAAGCTGCAGGCCTTCTCCAAATCACTGAAGCAGACAAATTCCATGTCCCGGAAGTTGTTGCTCACATAATCACTGAAGCGTGTCACAAAATACACATCACTGCTCTGCAGGAATACTCTTGTCATATCTTTAACCTTTCAAAAGCCAATAAAACTTTGAGGAAATGCTGATCTAATCAGCATTTCCTCAGCCCCTCCCGATTCATGTTTCTCCATGATCCGGGAGGTGTTATCTGGAGTTTTCAGGGCTGTTTACTTTACCCATGCGCCGGTAGCATCCACCTTATAGCCATCCGGTGTCATTGCGGACTCATACATAGCGCCATATGCAAAGGTCGGCATGTATGTATAGCTCCACTGCTTGGTGGTTTCATTGTATACCCATCCGCTGGTGCCCTGTTTTCCGGGTACAGCATTGAAGTAGTAATACTTGCCGTTGGACGTCTGCCAGCCGGTAAGCAGCTCACCGGTGGTCTCCTTCAGCATATACCAGTGATGGTCCGAAGGATCCAGTACGAAGCCTGTCTGCATAGCTCCCTGCTTATCTCCATCCGGCAGCATGTAATACCACTTACCGTCCTCGGTCATGATCCAGCCGGTAGCCATCTCACCATTCTGGTAGAAATAGAACCACGCCGGACCACTGTTGGTGCTGAGGTACTTAAACCCGGTCACAGGCTTTCCGTCGATACCAACAAAACTCCACTTCCCTTCCGGACTATGCTGCTAGCTTCCGGCTGTCAGAGCCTGTACCGTGTTGGCCGGCCCGTAAACTGCAGCCGTCACGCCGGAACTGCTCCAGCTGGAACTACTGGAACTGCCGGAACCGCCGGAACTGCCGGATCCGCCACCGGAAGTACTGCTGCTCTTCTTTCCGATGTGATAGTTCTGTGCGGCACGCTCAAAGGTTCCATCCGCTGAGGTTCTCTTCTGTCCGCTTGTGTTGCTGGTATTCAGATCCTTTTTCGTACGGAACTCGATACCAAGCGTATGGGTTCCTTCACCATTCTTCTTCAGAGTTGAAGCCTTCAATGTGATTCTGGTGCTGCCCTCTGCAGAGGTATAATCGCTGCCCTCTGTAAGCTTCTCGCCGTCCAGCCAGATGTACTTAAACTCGGCATAGGCGCCGTTGGAAACCAGCGTATACTCTGCTGTCGAATCCGTCATACGGAAATCCGGAACGCGTCCGTTGTACGGATCATTGGAAGTATCCGGACGAAGCTCATAGCCCGCATAGGTCGACGCTTCAACATTCGCATCCGTGTTGTCTGCAACTTTCAATGTATACTCATGCGTCTGATCCTCATAGTCATACATATAGCCATTTTCATTATAGCTTCGGCTGCTGAAATCATTTTGCATCATAACGGTAAAGGTAAATTCACCGGTTTCCTGCGGAACACCGTACAGCTCACCATTCTCAAGAATCTCCATTCCCTTCGGCAGACGACCCGAATACAGAGAATAGGTCGGGTGGTTCCAGCTGTACTTGTTGCTGTTCTGGATCATCGTTCCGTACGGAACATACTTGACGGCATCCGGGATCTCATCGGTAATGATGGTCGGATCACCGACAGTACCGGTCAGGGTCAGCACCGCAAG
>CAVAXR010000225.1:0-3076 GCA_963592375.1 Oribacterium sp.
CGGAGGAAGAGCTGGAACAGCATATGCTGGACAGGCTGCAGGCGAAGCTTCAGCAGCTGATGGTGGAAATGGAGCTGCATCAGAACCAGGACAGTCCGGCGGACTTTGAACGCTGGTGGATCACAGAGGGACGCATCGGGCAGTATTTCAGCATGAAGCAGGAGCTGGAAAAGCGTGTCAGCTCGATGCAGCGCCGAAAGCTGCTCCGGCAGCAGAAGCAGAGAGCATTGCAGGCGGCTGCAGAGGAACAGCGCGTACAGGAAGCGGAGGCGCAGGAGGCGTCGGCAGCAGAAACAGAGGTGCCGGAAAAAGTGCGGAAAATCCGCTGGCAGGGCTGACGGGAGGAAAGATGCCGTATCAATATTCAGAAACCATGCTCCGCGCTGAGCGGGTCATTGCGCTGCAGGGCTATGCGGGAGAGGCAGAGCGGCTTGTGATCCCGTCTGCTCTTCCGGCAGAAGACGGGACAGCACTCCCGGTGCGGATCATCGGTGACCATGCCTTTGACGGCATGCAGACACTCACATGGGTATCGATACCGGAGAGTGTGCGGGTGCTTCGGCCTTTTGCCTTTTATAAATGCAGGAATCTCCATTATCTGTCACTTACAGACAGCGTACAGGATTACTATGATGGCGTGATCCGGCAGTGCCGGGACCTGGCGCTTGTCGAGCTTCATGCGGAGACGAGCGGTCGCTTTCAGCTCCTGAAGGAAATGCTGGGAGACAATGACAGCCGGCTCCGATTCCGGATTTATCTTCCGGACGGGGTCTGCGGGCTGAGCTTTCCGGCTTTCTTCGACAATTTTCATGAGGACACCATGTCGAGAGCCATTCACGAAAGCATAGAGGGCAGCGGCTATGAGTACCGGCAGACCGTCTCCCGGACAGAGCTGGATTTTTGGACCTACGATAAGCTGTTTTCGCGGGTCATTTATGATGATCCCACAGCGGCGATGGATATTGCGGTGGAGCGGCTTCAGTTTCCCTATCAGCTGTCCGAGCAGGCACGGGAGATCTATCGGAACTATCTTCAGCGGGAAGGGGAAGCAATCCTGCGGCGTCTCATCGGACGGCGGGATACGGAAGCGGTGCGGTTTCTGTGTACATCGCAGCTGCTGCGGCCGGAGGCCATACAGGCTGTGCTGCCGCTCTGTGCCGGTCAGCGGCTTACGGAGCTGACCGCCGTTCTCATGCAGGCCTGCGGGAACCGTGCGAGACAGGGAAGACCTATGGAAATGGAGAGCTTTGAGCTATGAAGAGCAGACTGCAGCTGGAGGAAGTGGGAAAGCGTATATTAAACCAGTCGCGGACAGAGCTCTACATGGCGATGCATTTCATGGCGCGGGCACTGGACAGTCTCGGCTATACCATGGATCTCAATACCCGCCGCTGCGGCACGGATGCCCGCACCATTCATTACAACCCGCAGTTTCTTTTTCATCTGTTTATCGAGAGCCCGCAGAAGCTGGACCGCCTGTATCTTCATATGATTCTGCATTGTCTCTTCCGGCATATGTTCACCGGAGACGGACGGGATACGGAGCTCTGGAACCTGGCCTGTGACATACAGACGGAATCAGTCCTGGACTCCATGAACTATGAGATCATTCGGCGGCCGCCCGGGGCCTTCCGCGAGGAGTGGTATCAGCGGCTCACGGCAGAGGTGAAGGTATTGACGGCAGAGCGACTCTATCAGTATTTTCTGGAGAATCGCATCGATCCGGACACACGCGAGCGCCTGAAGCTGGAGTTCCTGCGGGATGATCATGCCTTCTGGGCGCCGCTTTCAGACAAGAATCGGGATCCGGAGGATAATGACGGCGCGCCCGACATGTCTGAGCTGCCGCCGATGCAAGGGGATTTTCCGGAAGCAGAGCCGGACAATGCGCAGAAGGAGGATCGAAGGCAGCAGCTGCAGGCGCTTCCCAGCCGGACCGAGCTGGATGAAAGCTGGAAGGAGCAGGCGGAAAAAATGGAGACGGAGCTCGAGACCTTCGGCCGGGAGCAATCCGAGGAAAGCGGCACGCTGCATTGGCTCCTCAGGCTGCAGTGCCGGCAGAGAACGGACTACCGGGATTTTCTGCGGCGCATCTCTATTGACCGGGAGGAGAGCCGCATTGACCCGGATTCGTTTGACTACGGCTACTACAGCTATGGACTGTCTCTCTATGGCAACATGCCCCTTATTGAAGAAAATGAATTTACAGAAGTGCGGAAGGTGGAGCAGCTGGTGATTGCCATTGACACCAGCGCCTCCTGTAAGGACAGTCTGGTGCAGCGCTTTCTCAATGAGACCGCCGGACTGCTGGCAGATCGGAACGGCTTCTTCCGAAAGGTGCAGATTCTGATCCTGGAGTGCGACGAGCATATTCAGCGGGAGCTGTGGATTTCTGACACGCGGGAAATGCAGCAATATGCCGGACAGTTTCGTGTTTCCGGCGGCTTCGGCACGGATTTTCGGCCGGTTTTCTCCCGGGTGCAGACCTTGCGGGAGCAGGAAGTCCTTCCCCGGCTGCGGGGACTTCTGTATTTTACCGACGGCTTCGGCAGTTATCCTGAACGGCCGACGGACTATCTCACCGGCTTCGTATATCCCGAAAATGAGGGCTGCGGGGATGAAAAGACACCGAAGTGGGCGATGAAGCTGTACATGAAGCAGGAAGTTTGGAAGTAAAGATGAATATAAAAGAAGCAAAATCGGAAATTATCAATACAGTGCGGGCATATCTTCTGAGGGACGAGACCGGTGCGTACCGGATTCCCGTGGAAAAGCAGCGGCCGCTGCTCCTGATCGGACCGCCCGGCATCGGAAAAACCGCCATTATGGAGCAGGCGGCAGAGGAGCTCGGCATCAATCTGGTTTCCTATACCATTACGCACCATACCCGGCAGAGCGCCATCGGACTTCCGTATATCAGCAGGAAGTGCTTCGGCGGGCAGGAATATTCCGTGACGGAGTATACAATGTCAGAGATTATTGCGTCGATATACGAGCAGATCGAGAAAAGCGGCATTTCGGAGGGCATCCTTTTTCTGGATGAGATCAACTGTGTCTCCGAAACGCTGGCGCCGAC
>CAVAXR010000226.1:0-3069 GCA_963592375.1 Oribacterium sp.
GTGGAACGGCGGATCCGGGCCGCAGACACCACGGAAATTGAGAACAGCCTTCTGAATGAGCAGCAGAAGCAGCAGAGGATCCGCAGCATGCAGAAGGAAATGGGAGAAAACCTCAGCGAGAGCGGCAGCTACGTGCCGACCTACAGCAACTTTAATGAAGAGGCAAATCTGCTGAATCAGATTTTCGGACTGGCAAGAAGCTATCATTTTACCTTCCATGAGCCGGAAGCGGAGGATGATGTGGTGCGCCGGCAGATTGACATTGATTTCACGGTGGGAAGCTACGCAGAGGCGCACAATATGCTCCTGCAGCTGAAGAACTCACCCTATCGCCTGCTGATGGGGGATCTCAGCCTGACGGCAGGCGGCAGCACCTCGGTAGAGGGGATGCTTCCGGGACTCAAGGACTGTCAGGAGCTGAGCGGCAGTGTCAGCATTACGTTTTATGAAACACTGTATGATGCGCAGACGACGGACGGACTGCAGATGAACAGCACATCTTCCGGCAGCAGCGGAGCAGACAGCAGCAGTGCAGAGGCAGCAGGGTTCTGAGGAAATACCGGTGAAATCAGCATTTCCCTAAGGCAAGGAAATTCATGAGGACAGAGCGCGAAACCAAAAATACAATTTGTCATAAGCTTCGGGAACAGGAGGGTGCCACATTATTGCTGACACTCCTGTTCTTTTTGCTTTGTGCGGTGACCGGCTCTGTGATTCTGGCGGCCGCCACAGCCTCTGCCGGGCGCGCAGCGGGTCTCAGCGGCAGCCGGCAGAACTATCAGTCGGTGGAGGCTGCCGCACGGCTGCTGGAAACGGAGCTGCACGGTGCAGAGGTGATCCTGACCGAACGGGAGGACGTCAGCGTGCAGGTCGAGCGTGAAACGAAAACCGATGAAAACGGCGAGGAAAGCGAGGAGAGCTGGACGACAACAAGCTATCACTTCAGCGGACCGGACTTTATGGATGCGGCGGACGAGAAGACGGAAGACACAACGAACGAGACTGGAACTGCAGATTCCGAGGGAAATGCAGCTGCCGCTTTTTCAGAGGGAAACGGCAGGAATGCTTCTCTTTCGCTTCTTGAACAGCTGCTGACCGACGCGGATATTTCGACATACCTTTTGAAGGGAGAGACCTATGAGAAAGCCGGCAGCATAGTCATCTCCGAGCGGGAGAATGAAGGCTCGGAGGATGCAGCTGCGCTGCTTTCGGAATGTGAGGATGCATGGCATGAAGGCTTTTTGACGGGGAGCACCGAAAAATATAAGACGCGGCACTTCACACTGACGCCGGAGGGAGAGGAAGCCGCCGCGGTGAAAGCGGAGCTTCGCCTCTACGGAGACGGTACGCTGGAGATCCGTCTGTCCAATGCCGGCGGTGCGGAGAAGAATGAGGATACCGAAGAAAACAAGGCAGACCGCTATTATATGCTTCTTCGCGGCAGGGCAGAGCTTCGGAGCACAAGCCGGAGTGAGAGGATGGATACCGAAGCTGAGGACAGCGAGGGCAGTGAAAGCAGGATCACGAAAACCACACGCATTCGCTGGCAGGATTTTACGATTACGAAAAATGCTGCGGAAGTCGGCGGCAGGGAAAAGGAGACGACGGAATGAAGCGGCTCATGGAAAAGCTGAATAAGCAAAACGGCGAATCCATGGCAGAGGCCATGGCGGCGATGCTGGTGCTGGCCTTTGGCGTGATTGTGTTTTCTGCGATGATCATACAGGCCGGGAAGCTGATGGACCGCGGTGAAGCAGCTATGCAGCAGTATTATGAAGGACAGAATGCCCTGCTGGGGCGGGACACAGCTGCGGCAGAGGTGACAGAGGAAGATGGCAGTCTGGAAATTGCTTCTCCGTTCGGAGAGAATGATTTCGCGGGACTTACGCCGGCACTGCGGCGCGGTGAGGGCAACAGCATTTCCATCCGGATGTACCGGCAGAGGCTGCAGAACGGAAAAGAAGAGGCGTCGGAGACAGATGAGAACAATAGCTGCCTTTTCACCTATGATACAGCGGACAGCGGGGAAGAAAATGATGATACAGGCAGGAAGATGTATGCCGGAACAGAAATGAATACCGATGAAGAAGCAGGCACAGGCAAAGAGGCATCAGATGAGTAAGCGGTCAGCGGACAGACGAAAACGGAATAGGAACGGCTCCACGCTGCCGGAAATGCTGATGACGCTGCTGATTATTTCACTGATCGCCTGCGCCCTCGGCGGCGGACTTGTGGTGATCCGGCGCAGCTATCAGAGCATTACCGAGAAGGCGCATGCGGAGGTGCTGCTCTCCACCACGGCGACGCTGCTGACAGACAGTCTGGAATATGCGGTATCTGCAGAAGCCGGGAACGGACAGCTGCAGTATGTCAATGCGAACACCAGTGCCCGCACGACGCTGATCTGGACAAGGGCGGAGGGAGTCTGCTTAAGATATGCCGGCGGTGAACAGACGGCATTGGTCAGTCAGGCAGGGCTTACCGATACACTGTACACAAGCTTCGAGGACATCCAGTGTGCAGCGGAAGCGGACGGACGCGCAAGAATTACCATCAAGGGACTTTCCGTGCACCGGAAGACAGAAGAGCAGCGCAGTGACAGCAAGGAGGATGCAGACAATGCGGAAGGCGCTGCAGGTGATGATGCGGAGAACAGAAACTCCGGCGCTGTGGATGACGGCGCGCCGCTTGTGAAAACCGATCTTGTGATCCGCACGGTGAACCGGCTGCGGACGGATACGGCGCAGTGAGGTGCACCTGAGGAAATGCGAATGAAATCAGCGATCGCATGGATTTGCAGAGGAATTTGCTGCTTTGCAGCGTAAATCCGGCGTGGAAACGCTTTTAGTTATCAGTGTTTTCCTAAGAAGATGATGCGGAAAAATGTACAGAAATATGCCGATGTACGGACGGGAAGAGGTGAAGACAGCATGGCAGAATGGAAATTCAGGAAAGACAGGAGAAGAACGGAGGGCTTTACGCTGGCAGAGCTGCTGCTGACGCTGGGTATCTTTGTGATTCTTCTCGCTTTTTCGTTTATCGGCATTACCCATTACCAGCGAAAGCTAA
>CAVAXR010000227.1:0-3064 GCA_963592375.1 Oribacterium sp.
GCTCTTCACAGCGGACGGCTGGGGCATATCGGGAAAATGCCGGCGCTTCTGCTGCTGGGCGGCGGTGCCGCGCTGATGATTCTTGCGACGGCGCTCCGCTTCTCTCTTGGGCTGGAGACGCTGGATTACCTGCGGGGCTATTCCTCGCCGCTGGTGGTCTTCATGGCGGCCGGCAGCTTCAGCCTGCTGTCGAAGCTGCCGCAGCTTCCGGCGGGACTGCACCGGCTGCTTCTCGCAATCGACCGGCAGAGCTTCGGTATTTACCTGCTGCATCTCCTCTGGGTGCGGCTCGTGCTCCGTTACCTTGGCTTCAATCCGTATGTGTACGGCGGCATCGCGGCAGCGGTGATCTTCTTGCTGCTGATTATCGGCAATCTGCTGCTGAGCTATGCGCTGACATGGCTCCTGAAGCGGCTCAAGATATGCAAGACATTTCTATAAAGAAGGGGTTTGAAAAATGAGTGTGAAAAAATTCTGCGGGCTGATCGTTCTCTGCGGCCTCCTGACGATCCTCTGCGGCCCTTTGCCGCTGCATGCCGGCCTGACAGCATTTGCCGGGGAAGCAGCGGACGGCCAGGCAGCCGCCGCATCGGAAGGTCCGGCAGCCGTGATGGGCACAGGCGCCGGCTGGAAGCATGACGCCAACGGGTATTGGTACGAAAATGCGGACGGCAGCTATCTGAAGCAGACCATGACGGAGATCGACGGCAATGTCTATCTCTTCAATGCGGACGGCTACATGCTGACCGGCTGGCAGACCTACCAGGGCGGCAGCTACTATTTCTTCCCGGAGGGCTACAATTATCCGGAGGGGTCTATGGCGAAGAACATGACCATTCAGGGCCGGAAGCTCATGGAGGACGGACATGAGGAGGGCACCACGGCGGCACAGCTGCAGCCGATGGGCACGGCGCAGGCACAGGCCGTACTGGATCAGGTCGGCTGGGATCTGCGGGCGGCCTTCAACTGGTCAGCTTCACTGCCCTATTACCGCTTTACGGCGGATCCGGCCTGGGGCACACGCTGGTTTGCGGATTACGGCTTCACAAAGCATACCGGAAACTGCTATGTGATGGCGGCGACCTTCTGCGAGATGGCGCAGCTTCTCGGCTACGAGGCGCGGCAGATGGCCGGACTGGTTCCGTCCCGTACCCGTGGCCTGACACCGCACTCGTGGTGTGAGGTAAATGTCGGCGGCACCGTCTATGTCTTTGATCCGAACTTTACAAATGAGACCGGCAAAAACGGATATCAGATCCACTACGGACAGAGTGGTACCTGGCGGTACCAGAGCTATTCTGCGATGAGCTGAAGCATGATGAGGGAGAAGCTATTATGAAAAAGATGAAATGGATGGCTGCTGCGGCAGCGGCAGTGATGCTGATGACGGCCTGCACAGGAAACGGCGCAAAGGAAGAGAGCACGGCGGCTGCCACAGCGGCAGAGACAACGGCGGCTGCGGAGGAAACAGAAGCTGAGACAGAGACCGCGGAGGAAGCAACCAGCGCGGCGGAGGAAAGCACAGAAGCGGCGCCGGAGGAAACGGAGACGACAGCCGAGACAAAGGCAGAGACCAAGGCAGTAAAGAAGGAGAAGGCGGCGCCGGCAGAGACAGAGGCAGCAGCCCCTGCGGAAACGGAGGAGGCAGCAGAGACGGCAGCGGCAGAAACGGCCGCACCCGCGCCGACAGAGACAGAGGCAGTGGCTCCCGTGGCGACAGAAGCGCCGGCAGCAGACCTCGGCATGGAGGCGGCGCCAGCGGCAGCAGATGACGCGGGCTGCGTCGGAGACGGTCTCACATATTAAGATGTTGGGGTCAAAAGGACCTTTGATCCCGTCTTACACGGATTGCTCCGCGCTTTGCGCTCTCGCGATCCTCAAAACATTCCTAAGAATTCCGTAAGAATATGCGGGCAGAATTTAGAATTAATTCCTAATTTGCTCACGAATTATAGGGTATAATAAGAGCATCCGGTGATTGCCGGATGCTTTTTAGGTTTTGTGCCATCGGAAAAACGCACATCAGCGGTACAGCACGGAACGAAATTATTTATTCAAGGGGAATTTAAATCTATATGAATTTATCTTTACGGAATCACAGCACAGGAAAGCGCTTTGGGATCATGCTGGCGGCATCGGCTATGACGATCGGACTCAGCTTTACGACCTTTGCGGCGCCGGAAAAGGAGACGCTGGTTTTTACGGAGACCGCGGCGCAGGAGCAGACACTGGATTATTCGGCACCGACGGAAACGGCGGCAGCTGTGGACAGCACCAGCGCGGCTTCGACACCGAATGCAAAGACAGCAGCAGCGCAGAGCGATGCGGCCACAGCAGAAACAGCGGCTGTGGACCTGAACTTTGATGCCGATGTGCTCGAGGTGGAGAACGAGCTGGAGGCCATCACCACCGCGGCGGAGAAAACCGGCGATACCTCGCTGGGCGAGCAGGTGGTCAGCTTCGCGCGGCAGTTTATCGGCAACAAGTACCGCTTCGGCGGCAGCAGCCTCACCTCCGGCACCGACTGCTCCGGCTTCGTGATGTCGGTATTCCGGAACTTCGGCGTAGAGCTTCCGCACTCCTCACAGGAGCTGGCTTCCGTGGGAACCGCGGTATCGAGCCTGGCCGAAGCAAAGCTCGGCGATATCCTCGTCTATCCGGGACACTGCGGCATCTATGTCGGAAACGGCAAGCTGCTGAGCGCCCTCAATTCCAGAAAGGGCATCACCATCTGCTCTGCAAATTACAACAGAATCACCGCCATCCGGAGAATATTTGGGTAAACGTAATGGTCCGGGGTGCGCGCAAGCTTGGCTTGCGGGTCCCCGGACCATGATTGCGTTCAGAAATCAAGGGGTACGCGCAAGCTTGGCTTGCGGGTCCCCGGACCTTTTTTGAAAAAATTTCAAAAAACCAGTTGACAGATAAGTTAGTTGATGCTATCTTATAGCCACAGGTTAGTTAGATCTAACCGAGTGAACAGCTAGATCTCCTCTAACAGTTCACTGCGCCGGACGACATGTCCTCCTGACCATAAGCATGGCGTTTCGGTAAATCTCCTGAA
>CAVAXR010000228.1:0-3052 GCA_963592375.1 Oribacterium sp.
GCTTCCGAAGTTTCCGCCGGAGCTGATGACATTTCCCCGGCAGGTCCGACCGCCGTGCTCGCCGTCGCCGTGGTTTCCGGCAGCTTTGTAATTTCTGCCGTAAGCGTCACCTCTATACTCGGCTCTGCCAGCTCCACCCCCTCCGGAAGGTAATCCTCCACATTGAGAAGCTCAGTCACCGATTCTGTCACCTCTGAAATATCCACCGTCGGCAGGCTCAGCTTGCTCAGAGAGTCCACCAGGGCCGGGCGCCCCGCAATCTTCACAGTCGCAGGAGAAATCTGCAGACGATGATAGCTGCAGCCCTCCGCCGGCGTTCCCTTGACCGAGGCGGTCAGCTGCACCGTTTTCTGCTTGTACATCACCAGCGTGTAGCTCACTTCCTCCGCAGAAAGCGTAACATCCGAGATATTCTTGATTTC
Organism: Oribacterium sp.; assembly: GCA_963592375.1. Classification (GTDB taxonomy): domain Bacteria; phylum Bacillota; class Clostridia; order Lachnospirales; family Lachnospiraceae; genus Oribacterium. Next base: position 423 of record CAVAXR010000228.1, read on the forward strand.
ATTCCCGTTGGCATCGTAGAAGCAAAGTGCCGCAGAACCGCTCACGTCCTCACTTAAGCCGCTCACATCCACCTGAATGCCGATGCCGGATATACGTCCGATCTCCGAAACCGGCCCCTTCGCATATACGGTGTCCGTGAGAAGAATCACGGAGCCTACCTTGTATCCGTCCGCGGTCGCTCCTGTCTGATGCACCTTCACAGTAAATTTCTTTTCCTGCATATCTTCAATGCTGACATGCACCACAGAGGGCTTTGCCGTCACATTCTGAATGATGGAGTCCTTCTCATTCAGCACCTCTACGTAAACCGGCACTGATCCGGTGATGGAATAGTCCTTGAGATCAATGTAAGCACGAAAATCCCGCGTGGAAACGTTGAACTGCTGGTCTGTCCGTACCGTATAGCTCACCTTGACCGCCGTCCGGTCGACCTCCCAGGATTTGGACTGACTGTCGAAAGCGGACCCGTTTTCCACCTCCAGATTCACTGTCTGTTCGCGGGTCACCTCAGGCTTGGAAACATTGATCACCACCAGCCAGATAACCAAAGAGATCACCACACTGATCAGCTTAAGTCCCGGATTGGTCTTGAAAAACCGCATGATCATAGCTGTCCGTCCTCCTTCCCCCGTTTAAAAAGCTTCAGTGAGAAAGGATTCCGGTTGACCTTATCCGAGCCATCCACGGCCACGCTCGGCAGACATGCAATCAGGGTTTCCCGATCCGGAACCCGGATCAGACGTCCCTTGTCTGCAATGGAAACCCGACCGGTCTCCTCGGAAACAATCACCGTGATGGCATCTGTGTTTTCCGACACGCCCAGTGCCGCCCTGTGCCGGGTACCGAAATCCTTGGAAATCTCCGTCTCCGAGAGCGGCAGATAGCAGGTTGCCGCCGTGACCTTATCTCCCACAACCACGACCGCACCATCATGCAGCGGCGTATTTTTTTCAAAAATATTAATGAGCAGTGCCGCCGACACAATACCATTGATCCGGATACCGGTATTTTCAATCTCCTTCAGCGACTGTGTCTGCTGAATCACGATCAGTGCACCTGTCTTCTTCTTTGCCATTTCAAAGGTTGCGTTGGCAATCTCATTTACCGTGATAAAGCTCGTGTCCACCGCATTGGAATCCGGAAGCAGCGTGCTGATAAAGGCCTTGGAGCCCAGCTGCTCCAGTGCCTTTCTAAGCTCCGGCTGAAAAATCACCACTGCTGCAATAATGGCTGCTGTCGACAGTCGCTCGATCAGCCACATAATGGTCGTCATGTGAAAGATGGCAGCCACAGCCGTGAAGACAACAATCACCAGAATGCCCTTCAAAAGCTGCCACGCCTTGGTGTTCTTGATCCAAAGCAGACATTCATATACAAAGGCTGTCAGAATCAGAATCTCCGCAACATTCGTGAGGGTAAACGAGGGCAGCAGACTCAGCCAGCTATTCAGTTTTTCCGCAAACTCTTCAAACACTTACTCACCTTTTTTCTCATTCCAGCGTTTCGGCACGGCCTTCACATAATAGTAATACTCTTCATCCTCAAACTGCAGACGTTCACTGCCCCGATAGTCAGCCCCGTGAAAAAGGAGAATATAGAGAAGCCCCAACAGAAGTGAAGCCAGCAGGCTCAGCAGCTGTCCGCTGAACCCCGCCACCACATCTGCTGCACTTCCAGCCATCAGCAGACCGCCCATCAGAATGCAGCCGCTGACTACGGACAGCTCAAATGCATAGTTCGCAGGCAGATTCCGTATAATGCAGACCGTCAGAAAACCGATCGTTACCACGGCGGCCATCAGCAGCATTTCGCGATTTGCCAGAAAGCCGCTAAAGATGCCTGCATACTGATTCGCCATTTCCGTAACATCCGTCGTTGTGCCGATGCTGCCCGCATTTTCTGTTACATAGCGGAGAAAATAGTAAATAAAGGTCCCCAGTACCAGCGGAATGAAGCCCAGAGCGCCTAGGGTAAGACCCGCGGCCAGCACAACGACATACGGAAGGTGCAAGGCATAGAAAAACGGCAGCAATGCCAGCAGAATACCGGCCTTTGCGCGAAACGCACTCTGGATCAGCCCCGCCATCAGAAATACCAGGGTTCCCACCAGCGTCATCTCCAGCGACTGTGCAAAGAGATTTCCCAGAACCAGAGCTGCACTGAAAAAGGAAATGGCTGTCCAGGGCAGAAAAGCGCAGAAGATCGCTGCTGCCAGCAGCACCGGCAGACTCCCGAACATTCCGCTGCCGCCCAGCCGCAGTCGGATCATGATGAACATCACCAGAGCCGTTAATGCACGGAAAAGAGGCTGCAGCCAGTAATCGTGCTGCCGGTATACATTTCCCAGTCCATCTCTCAGCGCTGAAATCTGATTCATTCCTCGTCTCCTTCTTCCCAGTCCTCATCCAGCCATTCTGTTTCCGCAGGCTGCTGCTGTTTTATGCGCCCTGTCCTCTTTTTCTCCGGCTTCCGTCTGGAAATCACATCATCCCGAATCTTTGCCGCATGCACATCAAAATCATCGTCCAGCCAGTAATCCGCCGCATTTTCATCAATCGGATCATCCAGCCATCCCTCTTCCGGCGCCTCCGGCGCCGGCCCGGCAGCTTTCGCCGCCGACATTTTCCTC
>CAVAXR010000229.1:0-3019 GCA_963592375.1 Oribacterium sp.
CAGTAGAGGTCATTAATTATAAGACCTGTCGGACGGCGCTTCCGGCGGGAATGCATCCCCTTGCGAATTCGACGGGCTCCGGCGTGGTGAATGAGGTACTGACGCGCACGAAAACGAAGGGCGCAGACAGCGTGCTGATCTGCGGCGGAAATGATCTGAGTCTTCCGCAAGCGGTGGACATGGTGCGCTACGGCACGGGAATCGTGGCGAACGTCATGTATTACGGCGCGGAGCCGGCAGTGCAGGCTGCGCAGGAAAGGCATGAGACGGGCAGAATTTTAATAGGAGAGGATGGGGATTTCACTGCGGCGAGCGGGGCGGCAGCCGCCGGCGGCAATGGAGCAGTGGAAGAACCCGGAGAGCAGCGAAGCCCCTCTTGTACGGGCGGTGCTGAGACGGGAGACGCTGCGAATGCAGCTGAAGCTGCGGGACAGCGGCCGGGTGTGCTGCGGCCCGTCATCGATGGTCTCATGATTCCGAAATTCTCGATGGGCCGCGGCATGGCGGGGAAAACGCTGAAATTTTCCCTGTCCCGGGGCGGCCGGGAGAATCTCGAGCGTGTGCTACGGGAGGTGCAGGAAAGTGGTCTCCATCCCGGCATATTTGTGACAAGGGAATACGAGGGCCTCGCGCATGTAGAAGATGCGCTCTATGACATGAAAGAACGCCGAGCAGTAAAGGTGGCGGTATACGTCTGAACGGGGTGCGCGCAAGCTTGGCTTGCGAGCCCCGTTCAGACAGCCGTTTAGCAGCCACGGGGTGCGCGCAAGCTTCGCAGTTACGGGGTTCGCAGTTACGGGCAGAGCGCGAGCTCGGCTCGCGGGCGCCTGCAACTGCTGTGCGGCATTTCATGTGTTCAGACAGCCGTTTAGTAAAAAAGGCGGCGAGCTTGGCTCGCCGCCTTTTTCGCATATGCTACCTTATGCAAAGTCCTTCACGGGATTCATCTCGAGCTTGAAGCTGGATTCACTTCGAACTGGGAGTTCGAAGCGAACCTGCCTGCGGCAGGCATGTCGTCTTGCTCCGTCGGTTTTCATGGTCTGGCTGCTTTTTGAATGGAGCAAGCCCGACATGTCGAATTCGTTCCGGACTTTGCTTTATGCAAAGTCCTTCACGGGATTCACTTCGAACTGGGAGTTCGAAGCGAACCTGCCTGCGGCAGGCATGTCGTCTTGCTCCGTCGGTTTTCATGGTCTGGCTGCTTTTTGAATGGAGCAAGCCCGACATGTCGAATTCGTTCCGGACTTTGCTTTATGCAAAGTCCTTCACGGGATTCACTTCGAACTGGGAGTTCGAAGCGAACCTGCCTGCGGCAGGCATGTCGTCTTGCTCCGTCGGTTTTCATGGTCTGGCTGCTTTTTGAATGGAGCAAGCCCGACATGTCGAATTCGTTCCGGACTTTGCTTTATGCAAAGTCCTTCACGGGATTCACTTCGAACTGGGAGTTCGAAGCGAACCTGCCTGCGGCAGGCATGTCGTCTTGCTCCGTCGGTTTTCATGGTCTGGCTGCTTTTTGAATGGAGCAAGCCCGACATGTCGAATTCGTTCCGGACTTTGCTTTATGCAAAGTCCTTCACTCCGCTATACTTCGGGGCGGCGGCGAAGTTGATGCGCTCTTCTTCGACCACGAGCGGGCGCTTCATGACGCGCTGGTTGATCGACAGAATGTATTCGCCGAGGAGACCGATGAAGAAGATCTGGATGGAGCCGAGGAACAGCATGCCGATCAGCATCGGCGCCATGCCGGCCGGGAAGCGATCCCACCAGATCAGCTTCATAATGAGGTAGATGACCCCGATCAGCATGCTGAGCATGCTGCAGAAGCCGCCGAAGAAAACCGCCATGCGGAGGCCCACCTTAGTGTAGCTTGTGAAGCTGAGCATCGCCGCGTCATACAGCGTGTAGAAGTTGTTATGGGTAATGCCCGCGCGGCGCTGCGGCTGCGTATAGGGAATTTCCTTCCGGCGGTAGCCGAGCTCTGCCACGATTCCTCGAAGGAACGGCGTGGGATCGTCAAGGTTCCGCATGACATTGATAAAATCTCTGTCGTACAGCCCGAACCCTGTGAACTGACTGATCTGATCAACCGAAGACATTTTCTTAATCGTCTTGTAGTAGAGGCCGCGTAGCCAGTACATGAGCGCCGATTCGCGGGACTGGGTTTTCACGCCGATCGCGATCTTGAAGCCCTCCTCCCAGGCAGCCACGAACTGCGGGATCATGTCCACGGGATCCTGGAAATCTGCCGCCATCAGAATCGTGGCGTCACCGGTGGACTGCAGCATGCCGTAGTAGGGGCTGTTGAACTGCCCGAAATTTTTTGCATTGAAAATGGCCTTGATGCCGGGATCCGCCGCGCAGAGCGCACGCAGCTTCGGCCGCGTTTCGTCCTGCGAATCATTGTCGATAAAAATAATCTCATAGCCGTAGTCCGGCAGCGAACGGGCAAATTCCGCCCGGATCGCATCGGCCAGCGCTTCAACATTTTCCTCTTCGTTGTAGCAGGGCACAACGATACTGATGATCTTCTGCAAATTACACACTCCTGTATTCTGTGTACAATCGTGCCCGCAAACAAATTGCGGCGCTGCTTTTCTGCACACCTGTATTGTCTCGGGAAAATCCCGTTGCTTCGCTTGAAACACAGACATCATACTCTTTCGCCGCGTATTCCGCAAGGGCGGGTCTGGCTGCGTGGGCTTTCGCCAGCCGGTTTAGCAGGATGACCGCGCAGACGCGGGCTGCTCTGATGCAGACGAGAGAGCTCTGCACTTGCCGGATTTGCGCTGCGAAGCAGCTGCTTCCTTTTGATTCCCGGAGGCGCTGAGGAAATGCTGATTTAATCTGTAAAGGCATTTTCCTGGCCTTCACTATACGAGGAAAATGTCGAAAGCCCCATCACTTGCTGTGTGCCCTGGGCTATGAGGAAGCGGTGACGACTTCGAAACAGAGCGATAGCTGCTGGAAATCCTTGCTGCGGCAGAGCTGATTTTCACAATAGCGGAACTTTACGTTGATC
>CAVAXR010000230.1:0-3019 GCA_963592375.1 Oribacterium sp.
GAACAGGATAATGCCGGCCACGCGGTTCCCGGTACAGATGTCCAGATATTCTTTTTCCTTCTCTGCTCTTCCTCTCGTATTGCAAAGCAGCAGCCGATAGTTGTTTTTAGCCGCTTCCTTTTCAATGCAGGCGATCATCTCCGAAAAATAGGGATGCCGTATCTGCGGAACGATCAGTCCGATGGCATTGGTGCTCTTCTTATGAAGGGAACGCGCCACCTCATTGGGCTGATAATTCAGCTTTGCCATTGCATCGCAGACCCGTTTCCGGGCATCCTCGCTGATATATCCCCGATTGTTCAGAACACGTGACACTGTGGTTGCGGTCAATCCTGCTTCCCGCGCCACATCCTTAATGGTTGCCAATTTCTTTTCCCCTTACTGCTGTTTTTCCTTCAGCTCGTTTTCAATTTCAGAAAGCGTCGGCATCACACGCAGCGCGCCCTTTCTTGTGGTAATGATGGAAGCCGCCATATTCGCGAAGGTCAGCATTTCCGTCATTTCCTCCTTCGTATAGTTCTTAAGTCCGTGCTGCAGCACATAATGCAGCACACAGCCGCAGAAGGTGTCCCCTGCGCCGGTGGTCTCGATCGTGTTGCTGCGCAGCACACTCGGCACCTCGGCAAAGGCATCCTCACTGTAGGCACGGCTGCCGTCCTTTCCCATGGAGAGCAGGATCAGCGGAATGTGATAACGTGCCTTTAGAATCTGAATTCCCTTATCAAAGTCCTCTTCACCGGTAAACCACTGGATTTCATTGTCGGAAATCTTCAGAATATCGCAGTTCTCCATACCGTAGGCCACCTGCTCCTTTGCCTCCTCCAGGCTCCTCCAGAGCGGCTCTCTGAGATTCGGATCAAAGGAAATCAGCGCACCGGCCGCTTTGGCCTCCTTCACGGCGTAATAGGTTGCCTCCCGGCATACCGGATCCGTTGTGGAAAGCGTGCCGAAGTGGAAAATCCGGCAGTCCCGCACGATGTCTGTATTGACATCCTGAACAGAAAGCATCATGTCTGCGCCGGGATTCCGATAAAAAGAAAAATCACGGTCTCCGTCCGGCGCTGTATGCACGAAGGCCAGTGTGGTATGCACCTTGTCGTCTCTGCTGAGTCCGGTCGTATCAATTCCCACTTCATTTGCAGCTGCTTCCAGAAGATCACCGAAATGATCCTTTCCGACCTTTCCGATAAAGGCTGTCTTATGTCCCAGCCGATTCAGCATGGCCAGTACATTGCAGGGCGCACCGCCCGGATTTGCCTCCAGCATCGGATTTCCCTGTGCACTGCTGCCATTTTCCGTAAAATCAATCAGCAGCTCTCCCAGTGCCGTCACATCATACTTTTTCATCACCGCCACCGTACCTTTCCGTAGTTTAGGGTCTGCTGTCCAAAGAGGCTTTTCTCCGGCGCAGCAAGCTCCGCTATATGTCTTTTTTTGTGTACAATCTTACTACAGACCTTCTTTTCTGTCAATCGAATGACATAGAACGAATAAGTAAATCGCGCAAGCTACGCCAAGCTTGCGCGAAGCCCTGTCTATTGTTTTGCGATCATACGGGCACCCGCAAGCCAAGCTTGCGCGAAGCCCGTATGATCAAGACCATGTCACTTGGCTGCCGTTTTCGTTCTTTGTGACGATCAGCTGGTCCTCGATCTCCTGCTTCAGCTCGGAAACATGGGAAATGATGCCGATCAGCTTTTCTCCGCCGGCCATTTCCTTCAGAACACGTACCGCCTGCGCCCGGGAATGATCATCCAGAGAGCCGAAGCCCTCATCAATAAACATGATATCCAGCTGCACAGCCGAGGAGCTTTCCTGAATCTGGTCAGACATACCGAGCGCCAGCGACAGCGCCGCCATGAAGGATTCTCCGCCGGACAGAGTGCGGATTTCCCTCTCCTTTCCCGTGACATAAGAGTACACCATAAGATCGAGTCCACGGTTTTTCCCCGCGCCGGCCTGCTCCAGTGCGCACATGCGAAGCTCAAACTGGCCTGCCGACATTTCCCGGAAACGACGGTTTGCGGCATATAGGATCCGCTCCAGATAGTACCTCTGCACATAAGTTTCGAGATCCATGCGTGCGCCGCTCACATTGCCGCTGACCTGCCGGTAGAGAGACTCCAGGCGGTTGTATTGCTCCGCTGCCTTCTTCCGCTCGCTCAGACTGTCTGTCAAACGCTGCCGGGTGGTCACATTTTCCTTCAGGTCCGCATGAAGTGCTGTCGAGAGCTTTGTTGTCCGTGCCTCCACTTCGGACAGCCGCCGTACCTCCTCTTTCCGTTTTTCAATGTCCGGCCGTACCGCTTCACCGATGGCCTCCTGCAGTGACTGCTGCTGCCCGCGAAGCTTTGCAAGCCTCTGTTGTCCGTCAGCCGCCTCTCTCCGCAGACGCTCAATGTCCCTTTCCGGATATTGCTTTGTCAGCGACTGCCAGTCCGCCTCCGAAAGCTTCTGTTCTATGCAGGCATCTTCATAAAGGCTCTGCTTCTGCGCCGTCTTTTCCTCCAGGAGCGGCATTTCCTGTTCATACTGCGAAATCAGAGTGCGGCTTCGGTTTTCCTGTGCCTGCGCAGCCTTCCACGCATCCTGACACTGCTGGTATGCCCCCTCTGCGATGCTCCGCGCCTTTTCCGCCGCCGCATAGCTTTCTTTTGCTTCTTTTTCTGTGGCAAAGTCCAATTCTGTCCGCAGCTGACTTTCTGCTTCCTCTGCTTTGGATAATGTCTTCGCGCTCTCCATCACGAGCTTCGCCTGTGCCTCCGACTCCGCCCGAAGCTTCTCTTCCCGTTCGTTTCCGCTTTGCATCAGCTCCGTCAGCTTTTTGGATCGTTCTGCAGCGGCTTTCAGGCGCTTCCCCTCTGTGATCAGAACTTTTTTCAGCTCTTCCAGCTTTTCACTCAACTGCTTCAGGGCTGCTTCCCTTGCCGCATCACCATTTTCCGCTGCGGCAGATTTCACTGCATTTTCTGCTGCCTCAATCGCTGCTTCATTATCTGTCTCAATTCTCTTTTCGATA
>CAVAXR010000231.1:0-2985 GCA_963592375.1 Oribacterium sp.
ACCTCGAGCTGGACATCTGCGACAACAAGACAGTCTGCAATGTCGGCGAGGCCGGCAAGCCGCAGGAAGAGACGCATCAGGAGACGACGCTGGCGAATGCAGGACGGATTGCAGAGCTTGCGAAGATCCTGCACGGACATGGCGGTAAGGTGGGTTCCAACATCAACTTCCCCCTTGCCTGGGAAGTCGGCAATGTAGAGCAGTACTCCGATGCCCTGACGGCAGGCTTTGACACCTATCCGTCGGCAACGCTGGATGTGATGCTCGGACGTTTTGCACCGGTCGGCAAGCTCCCGCTGACCCTGCCCAAGGGGGACGAAGTGCTGGCTGTTAACGCAGACGGCGTGTGCGTTAGCCCGAACGATGTGCCCGGCTTTGACAAGGATCAGTACATGCCGGAGAGCATGAAGGACGAGAACGGCAAGGCCTACGCATACCGCGATGCGGCCGGCAGCTATTACGAGTACGGATTCGGGCTGCATTATTAAGGCAACGATTGAATCCGTTGTTGAATCAGCCATTGAATCAAAATTCGGTTTCCTAAACGGCCGATGGAATCAGAATCATGCAAAAAAGACGCAATCCCACAAGTTTAGGGATTGAGCCAAAAAATCCATCCCGGGTTTCCGGGATGGATTTTTGTGTCGGAGAAAAGGTTCGCCAGGGGTTACCGCAGCACCTGCTCGGCGAAAAGCGAGAGGAGCGGAATGGTGACGGAAGAGAGAAGCGTTGTCAGAACGAAGAGTTCTGAGGCAAAGGGTGCATCCTGATCATAGCGGTCTGCGAACATAACCGTGGTGGTTGCCGTGGGGCAAGCGACCGCAATGAAGGCGGTGAAAGCTACCGGGAAGCTAAGGGGCAGAAGCCACAGAATGATAAGGCACGCGGCCGGAAAGACAATGAGCTTGAGGAAGCTGATGAGGTAGAGCCTCTTATTCTTCAGACTGTGCAGGAAGTCGGACTGCGCAAGGCTCGCACCGGCAATGATCATGGCAATGGGGGTATTCATATCCGCAATCATGGTCAGCGGCTCATTCACGATGGAGGGGAGGCGAATCTGCAGAACGAAGCAGGCAAGGCCCGCGGCTACGGCAATGATGGCAGGGTTTATAAGATTGCGCAGGTTAGCAAGGGAGATTCCGCCCTTTCCGGCATTCCGGTCCATAATGAGAACGCCGTGGGTCCAGAGCACCAGGTTGAATACAGTGGAGAAGCCGGTGATGTAGAACACGCCCTCCTGTCCCAGGATACCGTTGATGAGGGGAATTCCGAAGAAGGCACAGTTGGAATAGATGCAGGCCATCTTCTCAACCGGGGTACGCGGGTTCTTGTTTCGAAAGATCAGCTCCGAGAGAAGGATGGTCAGGGCATAGGTCAGCACCGCAGCGAAGATTGTCCACAAAAGACCATTTAGAAGCGCTGCATCGAAATCAACCTGATAGGACTCGAAGATAAGAAGCGGCGAAATGACCAGAAGGAGCAGGTTGGACATCTTGCTGACAGCTGCGGAATCAATGAGCTTTACCTTGTAAACCAGGATGCCGCAGAAGAAGATGACGAACATTTCAAAGATCTTAATCAGTACAGTGGTGGCCATTTGGGGTTCCTTTCAAAGGCAATAGAGTATAAAATGTGACGGTGTCTGTCAGGTGTGTGCAACGCTCTTAAACATAGCACAGAATTCCGGAACTGACACGCACAGAAATGACAAAAAGCAGACAAAAGACGGCAACACCTGTTAAGGATTACTATTGTACAGACGCCAGGCAGAAGCTGCGATTTGGTGAATGGACTCTGAGTAAGTTACAAAGTCAGGAGGAAGATTTGCATGAAATATGATTATCTGATTGTCGGCGCGGGGCTTTACGGCGCGGTGTTCGCCCAGGAGGCGGCCAAGGCGGGGAAGAGAGTGCTGGTCATTGACAAGCGGCCGCACATTGCGGGCAACGTGTACTGCAGGGATGTAGAGGGCATTCATGTGCATGAGTACGGTGCCCATATTTTCCATACAAATAACCTCAGAGTATGGAACTATGTGAATCAGTTCGCGGAGTTCAATCGCTTCACGAATTCGCCGGTGGCTAACTACAATGGCGAGCTGTATTCCCTGCCCTTCAACATGTACACCTTTAATAAGATGTGGGGCGTGGTCACGCCAGAGGAGGCTGCAGCGAAGATTGAGGAGCAGCGAAAGGCTGCCGGAATCACGGAGCCGCACAATCTGGAGGAGCAGGCCATCAGCCTGGTCGGTACGGATATCTATGAGAAGCTCATCAAGGGCTACACGCAGAAGCAGTGGGGGCGTCCCTGCACGGAGCTCCCGGCGTTCATCATCAAACGCCTGCCGGTGCGCCTGACCTTTGACAACAATTATTTCAACGCACTGTATCAGGGCATTCCGATCGGAGGCTACACGAAGCTTGTGGAGAGGATGCTGAGCAGGGACGGCATTGAGGTGCAGCTTGACACCGATTACCTGCAAAATAAGAACGCACTGGATGCCATGGCAGACAAGGTGATCTACACCGGCCCCATCGACGCTTATTACGGCTACCGGCTGGGGACGCTGGAGTACCGTTCGGTACGCTTTGAAACGGAGGTGCTGGATCAGCCGAATTTCCAGGGGAATGCGGCGGTGAACTATACGGATGCAAAGACACCCTGGACGAGGATTATCGAGCACAAGTGGTTCCAGTTCGGCAAGGACGACGACGGCAATGATCTGCCGAAGACCGTGGTGAGCCGCGAGTACAGCTCCGAGTGGAAGCCGGGCGATGAGCCGTATTATCCTGTGAATGATGAGAAGAACGGCACGCTGTATGCCGCGTACCGGAAGTTGGCAGAGGAAGAGGACAAGGTAGTCTTCGGCGGCCGCCTTGGTGAGTACAAATATTATGACATGGATGCGGTGATTGCAGCGGCACTGGAGAAATGTGAAGAGCTGCTGTAGAACTCGGCATCAGGATATCTATAAAGAGAAAACGA
>CAVAXR010000232.1:0-2976 GCA_963592375.1 Oribacterium sp.
CTGTGAGCCGCTTCAGCATTTCCTCGGTCGTCACACACGCGCGCAGTACTGTAAGCTGAGCAGGAGACGCGCCCTGCAGGGCTGCATGTACGCCGAAAATCTCCCAGCGGCCGTCCGCATAACGGGAATGCGTATTCATAATGCCGGCCGCAAGCTTCACAAGCTTCCCGACATTACCGACCAGCAGCAGAGCGGAAAATCCCAGTGTCACGGCAAGATCCAGTGTTTCTCCGATATAGTTCGAGCACTGCACCGTGTGGATGCTGTCCGGAAGCTTCAGCATTTCCCGGACATAGCGTTCTCCGTAATTTCCGGGCACCAAAATCAGACTTTCAGCGCCGGTTTCCTTTTCCTGCTGCAGCTGCAGCTCGATGGTATCTACAATGGCCTGCTCCGACATGGGCTCCACGATGCCGCTGCTGCCCAGAATGGAAATGCCGCCTTCGATGCCGAGCATGGGGTTGAAGGTATGTCCCGCCAGCTGTTCTCCCTCCGGCACCAGAATTTCGATGCCGAGAAGCCCCGCATAATCTGACTGCTCCAGCACCCCGGAAACCGCTTCGAAGATCATTTTCCGCGGCACAGGGTTGATGGCCGCCTCCCCCACAGCCTCCTTCAGTCCCGGCTTTGTCATCCGTCCCACGCCGCGGCCGCCGAAAAGAAGTATGCGCGGCCGATCCGGATCCGTAAAGAATGCGCGTGATGACGCCTTCATCACATCCGCCGGCAGCCGGAATGCCCGCGCGGCAATCCTTGTTCCATTTGTCACATCCGGATCATCGCCCGCATCCTTCAGGGTATAATACCCGGCATATTCCACAGGTTCCGGTGCTTCGGCCGTCTGCACCGGCAGCCTCCCGGCGAAGTCTGCCAGTGCGGCATCCCAGGGAAAAACCGGCTGTGCCGCCCATTCTCCGTTCGGAAGCCGAACGGCTGCCGTCTCCGGTTCCCGCTCCAGCAGCAGCTTCTCTGCCGCGGCCCTGGCCGTCATTGCGGCACAGCTTCCCGTGGTCAGTCCCCGCCGCAGCAGCTTTTGATTCTTTTTCACATACCTTTGCATTGCCATTCTTCCGATCCCGTCAGACAGAAAGAGCCCGCCGGCATTAAACAAGTCCGAGATCCTCGTTCTTTTAATGTCAGCAGGCCCCCTGTTTAACTTCTCTTTTCGCCGAGTGCGAAGCTGAATTCGGTCACAATTCCAGCATCATCCTGCTGAATCTTCTGCATGCCGATCTCCTTCAGGAAGCTGAATGCATCCGAAGCGATGATGTCCGGCAGATTGTTGTCCAGATAGTGCACCGTCGCCCGCTTGCTTACCTTCAGGCTGATGTCATAGGACTCGCCCGCCGGCTTATTGTCTGATTTCTGGTGGTACACCGACGCACTGACCTCATAGTAGTCGCCCTTGTCCACCTTGCTGCTGACATGCACCTGCACGATTGAATTCGGATACTCGGCAAACTCTGCGGCAGCATCAAAGCCCTTCTGTCCGCGGGCATTGACATAGGTGCCGTCCGGGGTAGTCGTATCCGTCAGCATGGCACCGTCCGCGCCCACATAATACTGATCATCGATCCAGATATCGGTCAGCATCCGTCCCTTTTCATCAAAGAAATAATACCTTCCGTTCTGCTCCTGCCAGCCTGTCAGCATCGCACCGTCCTCTCCGAAGAAGTACGTTCCGTCCGTAAGACTCTGCAGTCCGGTCAGCATGTACCCGGTCTCATCGAAATAATAGCGCTTATCCTCCCTGCTCAGCCAGCCGACATGTGTCGCGCCGTCCGCATCCAGATACTGCGTGCCGCTCTCCGTTGTCACAAACTGATCCAGCGGATACTTATCCGGATCCAGGGCGATGGTGTAGTTTGCTTCGACCTTCTCGCCGGCTGCGCCATCGCTTGCCAGTGCATATGCCGTCAGCGTAAAGCTGCCGTTCGTCGACAGAAGAATCGCATCCTCATACGCCTGTTCACTTCCCGTGCCGTTTTTATCCGTCAGGGTATAGCGAATCTCCCGTCCCTTCTCGCTGTCAAGTGTAATCTGCTGGGGATCCGTATAGTCTCCGGACGGCAGACTGATGGTCACCGTCGGATTCAGGGCCGCCAGCTTTTCCAGCAGCTCCGCGTTGTCCGGAAAGGCCGCCTTGGCCTCCTCCAGCACGGAAACGGCCTGCGCATGCTGATCTGTATTGGCATAGGCCTCTGACAGCAGGAGATACACCTCCACCTGCTCCGGCTGATCCTTCAGCACCTTTTCCAGCACCGGAACGGCAGCAGAGAAATTGTTTTCCGCCACAAGCTTCTGACTCTTACGCAGTGCACGGCTGATCCGCTGCGCCGGCAGATTCAGATATACCGCAACCGCACCGGCTGCCACTGCACAGACAGCCAGCGGAATGAGAACGCGCTTTTTCGAGTGCGTTCTCTTCTCTGCATCGTCCGGCAGCTTCTCCGGGAGCTCCTCTTCCGCTTCTATGTCTTCCAGAAGCCGAAGCTTCGGCCGTTGCGGCGCTTCTGCTTCCGATTCCGTCTCAGTCTCTGCTGCTTCTGTCATTCCGCCTCCAGCGCAGTCTTCAATCATTTCCGTCTCCGGCTGATCGTCCGCTTTTTCAGACTCCGACACCTGCTCTGCAGACGCGGTCTCAGGCTGCTCAGACTCGGTCTCAGACTGTTCAGCTGCATCTTCCATTTGTGCGCTTTCCCCATCATCCACAGCTTCGACGGTCTCAATTTCCGACGGGCTTTCCGACTCAGTCAGTTCCTCACCAGCCTCGGCTTCCGCAGCTTCTGCTGTTATCTCCGTTTCTGCCGGCAGCTCGGTCTCCGCTTCTTCCGTGATCTCATCTTCCGGCTGTTCTGCAAGTACCGACGGCTGTTCCGCAAGTACCGGCGGCTCTGCTGCCCCTTCTTCTTTCGTAAATTCTCCCTCATAGAAGGGCTTTGCGGCCAGTATCACGCTGCCCGGCACCGGCATGGC
>CAVAXR010000233.1:0-2971 GCA_963592375.1 Oribacterium sp.
GAGCAAGCTCTGCTCCGCATTTTATGGATTTTTCTGGTGTTGCTAAACAATTACAAAATACAAAAGAGCAGCTTGCCGGGGGCAGGAATCTTCCTGTCTCCGGCAGAATTTCATTGGACGGGCCCGGTGCAGGCTTGCTTGCGGGCAGCCGTTTGATTCGTGATGTCAGACGGTAGGTGCGGCATGGAAGGCGAGAATTTCCCCTGCATGCAGCATGTGCGGTTTGAAAGGAATGGTGAGGATGCTTATGAGGATGAGAAGGATGAAGCGATGCATGGCGCTTGGCTTGGCTGTTCTGCTGCTGCTTTCTGTCCTTTCCGGCTGCGGATCCATGCAGAATTCGGATATTGACTGGAATATTGTGATCGAACCCTCGGAGACGCTTCCTGAGGCGGCTACAGTGCCGGCGGAGACAAAGGCAGAGAAGACGTATGATGTCAGCCTCCTGAAGAAAAAGCTGAATGAAAAGGAAGCGGAAAAATACGGGATTGAGGGCACAGATGCCTTTTATATTCTTCCGACAGGCACGGATCTATCGGAGGGGATGCTGAACTTCGTGCTGCTGGATCTCATTGATGAAAAGATCACTGTGTATGCCTATCAGGCGCTGTACAGCCTGGCAGACGGCAGCGGCCGCGGCGGGATGTCTGCTGCCGGTGTCCGCCCGGAAAAGACAGAAGCCCTGGAAAATGTAGATGACGGACGTACGCAGATGGCGACGGTCATCATGATGTACAACACGGAATCCCGGCGGTATCAGGTGATCATGTCCCGCACAGATGCGGTGACGGTGTCGACGAAGGCAGATGAGGAGACCGGCGTGGAAAGACAGATGATCACGGCGCTGGATCAGAACGGCCGGGCTGAGAGCAGCAACAGCCTCACCGACATTTACACACAGAAGCTGGATGCGCAGGACAGTCAGGGAAATGTCACAAGCTATTACTATCTCTATTACGGCGGCATCGGCTATTTCTGTCATTATGATGCGGAGAAGCAGTCGGCTGTGCTGGACGGCAAAAGAGACATCAATGCGGCTCTGATTCTTGCCTTTCAGCAGGCACTGGCCCAGGAGCATAAGACCCTGGAGAACACCGACATTTCGATTCTCGGCGTGACGGCGGATTCCCGCTTTGACCAGTACGTTTCCTTTGCGCTGAGCGACAGGGAGCTGGTGATCGACGAGGACATGTCGGAGGAGGAGCTGGAGAAAATCTCAGAAAACAGCATGCAGCGCTACATTACCTGCTGCTTCGGTATTGATTTCACGACGAAGGAAAATGCACCGGAGGATGAACAGCTCCGCTTCTACAGCCGCAATAAAAACTTTGAAGCACAGAGAGACGCATGGATGGCCATTGACGGGGAAACGGTGGAGGCCGGCAGTCAGACGCTGGCCGAGGCGGAGCTGAATGCGGTGCGGAGCCGTTATCCGGACAGCTTTCTGGCCTACACCTATACGGGCGGCAGCTTCACGACGACGCTGTACTATTCCACAGAGAAGAAGTATTACGATCTGACCACGTCGGAGACCAACCTGATGAATATGCAGAATCTGGGCACACAGGATCTCAGTGCCTTTCGATCGGTCACCTACGCGGAGCTTTCACAGCTGGAAAACGGTCTTCAGAATCTGTCCTACGGGGGACAGCTCCTCTATGAAACAACGGCCAACCGCAATGCCGACCGTTTCTTCCTGTTTCAGAACGGTACGGCGCTGCGGCCCGGTGAAGCCGTGACGCAGACCCTTTCCCGCAGCTATACCGTTCATTGGACGGAGGTGCGGACTGACGAGAACGGGGAAAGCAGAACGGTTGATCGCTATGAGGAACGTCAGGAGGAAGCCGCCTTAACCGAAAGCTGCTGGCTTACGTTGTCGGGAAATGCCGTCGGCTTCTGGACAATGAGTGAGAAAACTGAGGATGGGCTGGTCCCGGCGACAGGAAACGGATCCCTGCGCTATCGGGAGGATGACAAGAATCATACCCTGACGCTGCAGCGTTCGAGCGGCACCCAGCAGGCCGGCAGCACCGCCAGTGTGCCGATCCCGCTTAAGGGCAGCTTTGAAAATGCCTTTTTCCTGCAGCCAAGCGGCGGCGCGGGCTGTTATTTTGTCATTACGACCTCAGAGGAGGTGAAGATCCTCAGCTATAACAGTCTGTCGGACTACCTCAGGGATCAGAAAAAGGTCTCTCCCGATGGTATTTTCAGCCGGTGCAACGACCGGTTCAACTTTAAAGGCGGAGATCAGGAGGGCGGCAGCATACTGACAGAGTCGGCGGCGCAGGATGCAAATGTTGCCGAGGCAGACAGCAGCACGAAGCTGGCAGACCTTCTGAACATGAGCAGTGTGGATATTCTGCCGGGCGGCGGGAACAGCGGACAGGATCTCCGGCTGCTGGCGGCGGGACTCTCAACGGGACTGAAGCTTGTGGACCTGTCGAAAGCAGGTTCTTCTCAGGATGACGACTGGGCGTCCCTGCAGCTCCTGAACATTCCCTGCTATGCTGTTTTTGCCGGCGCCGACGGAAGGAGCTGCTCGGTGATCGGTTATGACACGGATCAGTACAGCTACAGTCCGATGGACTTTTGCCGTGCAAAGCTGTATAAATATACACTCTTTGACCGGGAAATGTGCTACAATGCTGTCATGAGTCTGGTCAAAAAGAGCAGCAGGGTTTATGCACTGCTGCAGCAGGATACGCAGCAGGTGCTGACGGGCGTGAAGGCGTACTGGAAGCTTGATAATTTTGGCGCGGATTACAGCAAGGCAGAGGCATACCTTGACTACCAGAAGACGATTCTGGAGGGAAAGAAGCAGGCCCTGCAGGACTTCTGTCTCCTGGCCGGCGTGCGGCAGGGAAGCCTCTCTCAGGAGGAGCGGGCAGAGCTGGAGCAGTGTCGTTCGGAGACAGATCTGGAGAGGCTGATGCGGAAGCTGCGGCCGGATCTTGAGAAGTCACTGAAGGAC
>CAVAXR010000234.1:0-2959 GCA_963592375.1 Oribacterium sp.
GAACAGAGAAGACCGAAGTGATCATTATTCTCTTCACGCAGACGGTTCAGCTTGTTGAAGCCGTGCAGGAAGGGCGTGTTCCTCATCTCCTGCACCACAAATTTGATCTTATTCCAGCTGCTGTCGTCAGCCATAACCATCGAGATATTGTTGCTGAGATTCGTAAACTGCAATTGCTGTTCGGGATTTAAGCCGTTTTGAAAGGCTTCACGCTCCAGCGCACTGTACTGCTGCAGCATCCCGCAGAGCCGCTCCAGCAGGATGGTGCCCTCTGCCACATCATGCAGATTGTTTTGCCAGTGGTTCACGCTGGAAACGTGATCGAGCACATACTGCCGGATTCCGTCCGGACCCTGAGACAGCTCCGGAATGTAATGCCGTCTGATATTCTCGTAGAGGTCTGCCTTGCCGAGCTTTCTGAAGGCATAGTCTGCACAGTAGTTATTGATGGCGGCGCGGGCATGCCCCTTAGCGCTTTCGGTGACGGCTGCTTCCGCTTTGATGGCCATCGCAAATAAATTGTTGATCAGTGTCGCGTCATTTGTGAAATCCTCAACAGGAAAGCTCACACCGTTATTGAAATTTTTGGTGCCTGCATAAATCTGCTGCAGATGGCGATAGACAGTATCACGGATCGCAAAAAGCTTTCCGGAGGCCAGCTTTTCCAGACGGCCGTTGGAAAGATCGGAATTGTCTATATTATGCTTCTTGCCCTCCGCAATCAAGTCACGCAGACGCCGAAACTGCTGATCTCTATACTGGTAGAAGGAAATCTTCGCATCGCCCTGCAGACGAGAGCCGGACAGGCGGGCATTCACAGCCTCTGCC
Organism: Oribacterium sp.; assembly: GCA_963592375.1. Taxonomy (GTDB): domain Bacteria; phylum Bacillota; class Clostridia; order Lachnospirales; family Lachnospiraceae; genus Oribacterium. Next base: position 829 of record CAVAXR010000234.1, read on the forward strand.
AGCTTCACCTCCGGATCATCCCTTCTATCTTCACCGGCCTTCAGAACGCTGTCTACCTGAGAACACGCCATACGGACAGAATCCATTGCCGCACGCAGCCGCTTCATGGGGATCGGCGGACAGGGTCCGTTTTCCGGAATCTGCAGCTGTGCACGCAGCTGCAGGCGGAGATTCTGCCGCTGGGTTTCCGTGAACACAGCACCGTCTGCCTTCTTTGACTCTGCAATCCGCTCTGCAGCAAGCGCAATGAGGCGGCTCACCATCCGCTGATTGCTGTTGGTTGCAGACGCCAGATGGACTGAGCCTGCGATATTGGTGGCAATTCTCAGTTCACCGTCACGGAATTCCACATAGTCACTGTCCCAGGCTGAAAGCACATCCTCGAAGTCCTCAAAGTTCAGTAAGGACGGATTGGACGGATCATGGACAAACTGTGCACGGCGCGCCGCTTCCTCCTTCTCAAGGGCCTCGGCATCCGTCAGCAGCGCCAGGAAGGTAATGCTGTTTCCCTGATATTTCTGATTTCTCGCCGGATCTGCCAGCAGTCTGCGTGCATAGAAAAGGCGGGCATACTGCTGATTCAGCTTGTCGAGCGTCAGCTGAACATTCTGCTTCCGCTCTCTTCCGGTGGAGCTGGCCGGGTGCTTTTTGCTGATATATGTGCGGCAGTCAGTAATGGCCTGAATCAGCGCCTTCTCGATTTCTGCAAGCTGTGCTTCGACCGTGGGCTGCGCGCCGCCTGCCTTCACGAGACCGTGGAGAAGACGGTTACAGCTTCCGGCACTTGTGACGACATTGGTCATCAGATCACTGTTCTTCGTTCCCGTGTACAGATCCACAACAGGATACGGTGTCATTTGCTTTTTTTCTGCTTTTGGCATGATTTTTACCTCGCTTTTATATGCTTTTGATTGCTTTGCTTTTTTGGTATGCCTGCATTATAGCACGAAAGAGACATAAATCAGACACACTATTCGGAAAATGTTAATTATTTTGCACCACCAGAAAAATATACCGGAAATGACGCGCGGTAAATGCGTCCCGATACGGCAAGGCTCGGCAGAGGCCGCAGTGTGCAGCCCGCAGGCAAAAGCGGCGCGTAGAGCGGGTCGGCAAAGACCGTAAGCCCTCCGGTGTCTTCGGCAAATGTCTTCAGCGCGGCCGCCAGGGCCTCCTCTCCTGCTGTGCATGTGCCGAGCGCCAGAGGGAGAAGCGCCGTGCTCTTTTCAAAGGGACAGAGCACATAGGCCCGCCTTTTGTGCTCCTGCAGCTCTGGCTGCTTTTTCGTCTGAGGCTGTGTCTGCATGTATGCCAGTGCCAGTGATGCGGAGAGCACCGCTTCTCCGATGAAGACGGCAGAGACCGGCGGCAGCTGATCCGGCATACAAAAGTCTTCATGCAGGGGGCTTTGGAAACACCGCCCCTCTGCTGCCCGGCGAAGGGCCGTCATGACCTGCGGAGCGAGTCCGGGAACAGGCGCTCCGACGACATAGGGCTGCCCAAAGCGCTTTTCAAGATATTGCGCAAGCGGGAGCCCGGCAGCGGATAGGACAAGATTCGCCTTTGCGTCGGGTGTTCCTGCAATGCTTTCCGGGCTGGTTTCATAGGCCCAGCCGGCAGCCGCTGCAAAGCCGTTTTCTGAAAGCAGCTGCTTTAGTGCGGCGACATTTTCAGGATTGGCGTAATCCAGCGGCGTGAGTCCCAGAAGATTTACAGGAATAACATTTCTGCCGCTTATTTCGGATTTTTCAGCACTTTGGGATTTCACAGCGGCCATTCCTGTCGTGCTTTCTACTGCAGCAGACTTCTCCTCAGATACGGCGCGCCTCGTGCTGTCCGTTTTGCGGCATGCTTCCGGGCTGTCAGGCCCGAAGGCATTTCCCCAGCGGGCTTCGGCATAGGCAAGCCAGGCCGCGCCGACTCCGCTTGTGTAGTCGTGCATGCCATTGCTCGGCACATGAAAGCAGGGGACGCCGCAGCGCGCCGCCAGTGCCCGGCAGACGGCATCGAAATCCGTGCCGTTCAGATACGGCAGCGGCGAATTGCAAAGCGCGATGAAGCGCGGGCGGGGATGAATCGCAGCAAAGGCGGCTGCCGTGTCCTCGATCAGCCTGTCATCACGGCCCAGCAC
>CAVAXR010000235.1:0-2954 GCA_963592375.1 Oribacterium sp.
ACATTACCTACCGTGAGCTTCGCGAGCTCAGCTACATGGGCGCCGGCGTGCTGCACGAGGATGCGATTTTCCCGGTGCGCCGTGAGGGCATTCCGATTCAGATCAAGAATACCAACCGGCCGGAGGATCATGGCACCATGATCGTGGCCAACACCCTGAAGAAGCCCCGCTTCACCATCACAGGAATTGCCGGCAAGAAGAACTTCTGCTCCATCAACATCGAAAAGGCGATGATGAATGCAGAGGTGGGCTTCGTCCGGAAGGTGCTGTCAGTCATCGAGGAGAATGGCATCTGTGTGGAGCACATTCCCTCCGGCATTGATACGATGACACTCTTTATTCACCAGGAGGAACTGGAGCACAACGAGCAGAAGGTTCTGCAGGGCATCCAGCGTGCGGTGAATCCGGATCTCATCGAGCTGGAGGCGGATTTGGCACTGATCGCCGTGGTAGGCCGCGGCATGAAATCCTCCAGAGGTGTTGCCGGCCGTATCTTCAGTGCGCTGGCTCACGAATATATCAATATCCGTATGATCGATCAGGGCTCCAGCGAGTACAACATTATCATCGGTGTCCGGAATGAGGATTTTGAGAGTGCCATCAAGGCCATCTACAACATGTTTGTGCTTCCGGTGAAGTAAGAGGTCGAAGCAGAATGAATATCGCAGTGATCGGCGGCGGTGCAGCGGGGATGCTGGCTGCGCTGACCGCAAAGCAGGAGAATCCGGATGCAGCGGTCTTTCTCCTGGAGAAGAACGAGAAGCTGGGAAAGAAAATTTTCATCACAGGCAAGGGGCGGGGCAACCTGACCAATGCCTGTGATATTTCTGATTTTTTCGGACAGTTTCTGTCAAATCCCCGCTTCCTGTATCCGGCGCTTCACGGCTTCAGCAATAAAGACCTGATGGCGCTGATGGAGAAGGGCGGCACCCGGGTGAAGGTGGAGCGCGGCGGCAGGGTTTTCCCGACCTCAGACAGAGCCTACAGCATTACCGATGCGCTGAAGCACTGCCTGAAGAAGGCGGGCGTGAACATTGCATACAACACGGAAGTGCTGGAGATTCGGCAGCGGGACGGACAGGTCTGCGGCGTTCGTACGAACCGGCAGGAATATCGTGCGGAACGGGTGATCGTGGCGACCGGCGGGCTGTCCTATCCTTCGACGGGTTCGACGGGGGACGGCTACCGCTTTGCCCGGAGCTTCGGTATGGCGGTGACGGAATGCTATCCTTCACTGGTGCATCTTGAGCCGGAGGAGCAGGACTTCTATCCCTTAAAGGGGCTGAAGCTCAAAAACATTTCCATCACGGTGACGGATGAGAACGGCAAGTGCTATTATGAGGACTTCGGCGAGCTGGATTTTCTGCCGGAGGGCCTGTCGGGGCCGGTGGTGCTGTCGGCCAGCGCCAACATTACCCGCTTCCTCAATGCCCGGGAGCCGAAGGACCGGCGGCTGCTCACGCTGCATATTGATCTGAAGCCGGCCATGAGCGTGCAGGAGCGGGACGAACGTCTGCGGCGGGAGCTGGAGACCTTCCGGAATAAGGAGCTTCGGAATGCGCTTGGAAATCTGCTGCCGGCACAGCTGATTCCGGTTTTCCTGCGGCGTCTGGAACGCCGGGGCGTAGACATTAACCGGAAGGCAACGGAGGTTTCGAAGGAGATGCGGAAGGAAATACTGAAGCTTCTCGGGGATTTCAGCTTCACCCTGCGCGGTACCGGCGACTTCCGGAGTGCCATCGTAACGCAGGGCGGCGTGTCTGTGAAGGAGCTGAATCCGAAAACGATGGAATCAAAGAAGCTGAAGGGCTTATATTTTGCCGGAGAGGTGATCGACGTGGATGCCTATACCGGCGGCTTTAATATGCAGTGCGCTTTTTCTACGGGCTATCTTGCCGGAAAGAGCGCGGCGAAGGAGGATGAAGATGCCGTATAGTATTGCGATTGACGGCCCGGCAGGGGCGGGAAAATCCACCATTGCGAAGGCTGTTGCACGGGAGCTTTCCTATGTATATGTAGATACCGGTGCGATGTACCGGGCGCTGGGGCTTTATTTCGTGAGGAGGGGTATAAATCTGCAGGATGAGGCGGCGATTGCCGCAGGCCTCCCGGAGGTAAATGTCTCCATTGCCTATGACGAGGACGGCAGCCAGCAGGTGTTTCTCAACGGGGAAAATGTCTCCGGCGCGATTCGCACGCAGGAGATCGGCAATGCGGCCTCCACGGTTTCCCAGTATCAGCCGGTGCGGGATAAGCTGGTGGCGCTGCAGAAGAAGCTGGCAGAGGAGACCTCTGTTGTGATGGACGGCCGTGACATCGGCACGAAGGTGCTGCCCCATGCCAATCTGAAGATTTACCTTACGGCCTCCGTGGAGGTGCGGGCACGGCGCCGGGCACTGGAGCTTAGGGAAAAGGGAGAGCCGGCAGAGCTTTCCGAAATCGAGAAGCAGGTGGCGGAGCGTGATTACCGGGATATGCACCGGGAGAATTCTCCGTTAATGCAGGCGGAGGATGCGGTGCTGGTGGACTCCTCCGATATGGGCATTGACGAGACCATTGACCGGATCATTGCTCTGAGCCTGGGCGGTGCCCGATGAAGGCAGAGCTTGCAAAAACGGCCGGCTTCTGCTTCGGCGTGGAACGGGCGGTGAATACCGTGCTGTCCGTGCTGGAGGATGAGAAGAAAAAGCCGGCTGAGGAAAGAAAACAGATCTATACCTATGGACCGATCGTGCATAACGACACCGTGGTGAACCGGCTGAAGGCACAGGGCGTGCAGGTGCTGGAGAGCTTTGAGGAGCTCGCGGCATGCAGGGACGGCATTGTCATTATCCGGGCCCATGGCGTGGGAAGAGCGGTCTATGCAGAAATGGAGAAGTGCGGGCTCACTGCGGTGGATGCCTCCTGCCCCTTTGTGCAGAAGATACAGCGCCTTGTACGGGAGCACACCGCAA
>CAVAXR010000236.1:0-2951 GCA_963592375.1 Oribacterium sp.
TATACATTGTGCGTACCAAAGATCAGCTTCACATACGGATACTTCTTCCGGATGGTCTCGACCTCCTCTGCCTCCTGCATCATGCAGCCGGTGATGCCGAGCACCGTTCCCGGCCGATTCTCCACCTGATGCTTCAGCCGTCCGATCCGGCCGTAGAGCTTCTGGTTGGCATTTTCCCGCACCGTACAGGTCGTAAACAGGATCACATCACAGTGCCGGTCATCCTCTGCCTCCGTATAGCCACAGGCCTCCAGTATGCCGGACAGCTTCTCCGCGTCCTTCGCCGACATCTGGCAGCCGATGACATTTACCTGAAAGCGTGCCTCGTAGCCCTCTGACTTCTTCGCCTCCACGAGATCCTTCACCCGGTCCATGAAATAATACTGCCGCTCCGGCTCCTCCGCAGGTGCCTGCCGCACAATCTCCAGAAAGGCTTCCTCTCTGTTCTTTGCGTTTACATCCATAAATTCTCCTGTTCTGACTACCGCACCTGACCGCTGCCGTAGATTTCATATTTCGTCGTTGTGAGCTCACGAAGCCCCATCGGGCCGCGGGCATGAAGCTTCGCGGTGGAAATGCCGATCTCCGCGCCGAAGCCGAACTCCCCGCCGTCCGTGAAGCGGGTGGACGCATTCCAGTAGACGCAGGCCGAGTCGATGCCGTTCAGGAAAGCCTCCGCGTGGGCGCTGTCCTCCGTGATGATGGCCTCGGAATGCTTCGTGGAATACCTGTTGATATGCCGGACAGCCTCCGCCGCCGATCCCACGGTTTTCACCGAAATCTTGAGATCGAGATACTCCGCTGCAAAGTCCTCCTCCGCGGCTTCCCTCAGGTATTCCCTGTCCAATGTCTTCGCCGCGGATAAAACAGCATAGCTCTCGGCATCGGCATACACCACTACCTTTTTCTCGATAAGGGCAGACACCACCGGCAGCAGCACCGACTGAAGCACAGCACGATCCGCCACCAGTGACTCGCAGGCATTGCAGACGCCGGTCCGCTGGGTCTTCGCATTCACCACGATCGGCACGGCCTTTTCCACATCCGCCGCGCTGTCCAGAAAGATATGACAGTTGCCGGCACCGGTTTCAATCACCGGCACGGTGGCATGCTTCAGCACCGCCTGGATCAGCCGCTTGCTGCCCCGCGGGATGAGAACATCCACATAACCGTTTAACTGCATAAATGCATTCGCGGTCTCATGAGAGCTATCCGCAATGAGCTGCAGCACATCAGGATCTGCACCGGCACTCGCAATCCCCTCCCGCAGAGCCTTTGTCACCGCGATATTCGAATGAATCGCATCCGAGCCGCCCTTCAGGATCACCGCATTGCCGGATTTAAGGCAGAGTGAAAAGGCATCGCTCGTCACATTGGGCCGTGCCTCATAAATGATGCCGATCACACCGATGGGTACGCGCTTTTTTTCAATGCGAAGCCCGTTCGGGCGCTCAATTGTCTCCAGCAGCTCGCCCACGGGATCCGGCAGATCGATAATTTTCTCTATGGCCTGTGCCATGGCTTCGATCCGGTCCGCATTCAGCATCAGCCGGTCCTGCAGACTCTCCGGCATGCCGTTTTCTCTTCCGTGCTGCAGATCCTTCGCATTTTCCGAAACGATCTCCGCCGTATACCGGCGCAGCGCAGCTGCTGCCGCCTGCAGGATCCGGTTCTTCTCCTCTGTCGCCGCATTCATAAGAGAAAGCGCAGCCTTTCGCGCCTTCTCCCCCATCATAATCAGCTCTGTCTCCTGCATTATGCTTCCTCTTCTGCTGCCTCTGCCTGTGTGGTCTTGATGTCATCGAGATAAACCCGGAGATTTCCCTTGATCGCATCGATATAGGCACGGCGCAGCCTCTGCTGCTCCGCCTTCTCCGCCTCCGTCAGCCCCTCCGCCTTGGATTTTCTGTACAGCTCATTGATTCTCTGAATATCTGCCTCTGTTACCATCTGTTCTCCTTAATATGCCGCAATATATTTCAAAAGATCGAAGTTTACATTCCGGTGCGCCGCAAACAGCGTTCCCACCGGCTTTCCGCTTATAATGTCACTGATGATCTCCGCATCCGTAAACTGCGCGATCACCATATCCGAGCCGGAATCCGTCGCGATCCGGGCAGCCGCGAGCTTCGAGGACATGCCGCCGGTGCCCACATTCGAGGACGAGCCCTTGCCCATGCTGAGGATATCCTCCGTGATCACCGGAATGAAGTCGATGAGCTTCGCATCCGGATTTTTCTTCGGATCATCCGTGAACAGTCCGTCAATGTCGGACAGCAGAATGAGAAGATCCGCCTGCGTAATGGCCGCCACGATCGCCGCCAGCTGGTCGTTGTCCCCGAAGGTCTCCACATGGGGAATCTCCGCCGTGGACACCGTATCGTTCTCATTCACGATGGGAATCGCACCGAGCTTCAGAAGCTCTGAAAAGGTATTCGATACATTTTCCCGGGAGTCCTCCTCCAGCATGATATTCTTCGTGAGAAGAAGCTGCGCCGCCGTCTGGCTGTATTCCGAAAAAATGCGCTGGTAGGTCATCATGAGCCGTGCCTGTCCCACCGCCGCAAAGGCCTGCTTCTCCGCCATATCATGGGGCCGCCGCTTTACAGACAGCGCATGACGTCCGCAGGCGATGGCACCGCTGGACACGAGAATCACTTCCTTCCCCTCTTCCTTGAGATCCGAAATGACCCGCACGAGCTTTTCAATCTTCGAGAGCCAGAGCCCGCCGCTTTCCGCATGGGTAATGCTGGCGCTTCCCACCTTGATGACGATCCGCTTCCGATCCTTCAGCGTCTTCCGCATTTCCAGATTGTTCATGTCCTCTACCTCTTACCTTCTCTCGCCTTCGCGGTAGCTTCTGAGAATCTCCTCCGCTACCCGCATGCCGTCCATGGCCGCACTCATGATGCCGCCGGCATAGCCCGCGCCCTCGCCGCAGGGGTATACGC
>CAVAXR010000237.1:0-2950 GCA_963592375.1 Oribacterium sp.
CTATGAGATCGACCAGCAGAATGCATCCGGCGAGCAGTCTGCCTGCCAGACCATTTCCGAGAAGTTCGTAAATGACGGCGATGACCTGATTTATGCGATTGCAACACCGGCAGCCCAGGCGGCTTCTGCAGCAACCACAGAGATCCCCATCGTGCTGTCAGCTGTGACGGATCCGGAAGAGTCCGGCCTGGTGGAGAGCAATGAGGCGCCCGGCGGAAATGTGACCGGTACTTCCGATCTGACACCGGTGACGGAGCAGATCGACCTTCTGCAGAAGCTGATTCCGGACGCAAAGAGCGTGGCAATCCTGTACTGCTCTGCAGAGTCCAACTCTGAGATTCAGGCGCAGATGGCCAGAGAGGCACTGGATGCCGCCGGCATTTCCCATGAGGATTACACCGTTTCCAACTCCAACGAGATTCAGACCGTTGTTGAGTCTATGATCGGCAAGGTGGATGCGATCTATGCGCCGACTGACAACACCATCGCAGCCGGCATGGCAACGGTTGCTCAGGTTGCCAACGACAACAAGCTGCCGGTGATCTGCGGCGAGTCCGGCATGGTAAATGAAGGCGGTCTTGCAACCTACGGCATCGACTACTATCAGCTTGGCTATCTTGCAGGACAGCAGGCAGTGGAGATTCTGACCGAGGGCAAGAGTCCGGCTGAGATCCCCATCGGCTACCTGGAGGCAGACAAGTGCGAGCTGACCATCAACCAGGAGACAGCAGATCTGCTGGGCATTGATACTTCTGCGGTACAGTAAAAACAGAAACAAAGCAGGGAAGCGTTCTCCGAACCGGAGGACGCTTTTTTTGACTTGAACATGACTGCATTATAATTTATAATACCTAAGTATGTGCGTCGCGGCTTTAACGCGTTGACGCGTAAAAATGTGTTTTGCAGGAGGTTTTGGATGAGCGGTTTGCTGGCATCTATGCTCGGTGCGGTTTCACAGGGACTGATCTGGTCTCTGATGGTACTGGGCGTTTACATTACATTTAAGCTTTTGGATATTGCGGATATGACGACGGACGGTGCCTTTGCGCTGGGCGGCTGTGTCTGTGCGACGCTGATGCTGAAGGGCTGTGACCCGACCGTGGCACTGATCTGCGGTGCGGCCGCCGGCGGCGTGGCCGGTGCAGTGACCGGTGTGCTGCATACCTTCTTCGGTATCCCGGCAATTCTTGCGGGAATTCTGACCCAGATTTCCCTCTGGTCCATCAATCTCCGGATTATGTCGGATAAGTCGAATCAGTCCATCAACAAGATCAATTCCGACATTACCTTCTGGGTGGATAAGCTGGGCATTTCCCAGTCCCAGGCATCGATGATCGTGGGCATCATTGTGGTTCTGCTGGCGGTGGCGGCACTCTACTGGTTCTTCGGAACAGAGCTGGGTGCGGCGCTTCGTGCAACCGGCAACAATGAAGCGATGATCCGTGCCCTTGGTGTGGATACCAATAAGTCCAAGCTGATGGGTCTTGTGATCGCGAATGCGCTGGTGGGACTCTCCGGCGCACTGATCTGCCAGTCCACAAAGTATGCGGATGTCGGCATGGGAACCGGTGCCATTGTTATCGGTCTTGCTGCCATCGTGATCGGAGAAGTCCTTTTCGGACGGGCACAGAACTTCGGACTGAAGCTGCTGGCGGCGGTGGCCGGCTGCGTCATCTACTTCCTGATTCGTGCCATCGTACTTCGAATGGGCATGAAGGCCAACGATATGAAGCTTCTGTCTGCACTCATTGTAGGTGCGGCACTCTGTATTCCGGTGGCTATGGCGAAGGTAAAGGCGAATCGTGCATATCGCGAGAGCGTCGATGAGGACGAGAAGGGAGAGCAGAACTGATGCTGAAGATATCCAATGTGCGGAAAACCTTTAACAAGGGAACCGTGAACGAGAAAAAAGCATTGCGCGGTATTGATCTGGTGTTAAATGACGGCGATTTCGTGACCATCATCGGAGGCAACGGCGCGGGCAAGTCCACGATGCTGAATATGATTGCCGGCGCGTATCCGGTGGATTCCGGCGTCATTGAGATCAACGGGCAGAACATTACCCGGATGCCGGAATACAAGCGGGCAAAGTACATCGGCCGCGTGTTCCAGGATCCGATGAAGGGAACGGCTGCAGACATGCAGATCGAGGAAAATCTGGCGCTGGCCTTCCGGCGAGGCGACCGGAGACGGCTTCGCTGGGCGGTGACCCCGAAGGAGCGGGAGTTTTACCGCGATGCGGTGGAGCGGCTCGGCCTCGGGCTGCAGGGGCGCATGACCTCCAAGGTGGGACTGCTGTCCGGCGGACAGCGGCAGGCGCTGACGCTGCTGATGGCAACGCTGAAGAAGCCGCAGCTGCTGCTTCTGGACGAGCATACGGCGGCACTGGATCCGAAGACGGCTGCCAAGGTGCTGAATCTCACCAAGGAAATTGTGGAGGGAGACAAGCTGACCGCATTGATGGTTACGCATAACATGCATGATGCCATTAATATCGGAAACCGGCTGATCATGATGGATAACGGCCGGATCATCTATGATGTGCAGGGGGAGGAGAAGAAAAAGCTGACCGTGGAGGATCTGCTGAAGAAATTCGAGGAAGCCTCCGGCGGTACCTTCGCGAATGACCGCATGATGCTTGCACGCTGAGGTGAGGCATGAGAATTCCCAGATTCACATTCAATAGGGATGAAAGCAATACGCTGGATCGGAAAATCATCGGATTTTCCGCCGGCGTTTTTGTGCTTCTGTGCATTTCTGTTCTGGCAGTGCTGACCGGACGGAACAGCGGCCGGGAAGCCGAAGCCGGCAGTACTGCCGCGGCAGAACTGCAGCAGGAGACGTCAGCTGCGGCTTCTGACATTCGTGAAGAGGCAGAGCGGCTGCTGGAGGAGCGGAGGCAGGAGGTGATTTCCGCTTACGGAAATCTCGGGATCGCGCAGTGCAGCTC
>CAVAXR010000238.1:0-2940 GCA_963592375.1 Oribacterium sp.
GTCCCGTCCTCTGCAGCGTCCGTCCGTGCCAGCACCTGACCGTCGTTTGCCAGAAGCTCACCGCGAACGTACCTGTTATTAAACACATCCATGCGGGAATTGTAGGGATTTCCCATCAGATCCGGCGCCTGTACGGCAATAAAGTAGATCATATATCCGATCATGCAGAAGAACAGCAGAGAAAAGAAGAATATGGTTCCCACAATCTGCCGGTTGGTGCGCTGCCGTTTGTTTCTATTGCTCTTCACCGGTGCACCTCCTTACTCATCGAGATATTCTTCCGGAATATCATCAAAGCTGTCTACGCTCCGGCTCAGCCGTCCCCGAAGCAGCACAGCACTTTCCATTTCCGCTTCCTGCACATCCAGCTCCTCCAGCAGGGCGTCCTCCTCGGCCTCGTCTTCATTTCCCTGTACAATATACAGCGCCTGAATCACCGAAAAGACAATGAAGCTGGCCACAAGACTCGATCCGCCGTAGCTCACGAAGGGCAGCGTCACGCCGGTGGACGGAATGAACTTCACCGCACCGCCGATGGTCAGAAACACCTGCACAATGTATTCCACCGCAAGTCCCACTGCCACCAGCTGGTAAAACTGAAATTCCATATAGGTAGCGATCATCATCATCTGCATGAAGCAGCCCAGGCAAATGAGGGTGAGGCAGATGGCTGTGATCGCGCCCATCTCCTCCGAAATCGCCGAAAAAATAAAGTCCTTCTCCACAATGGGAATCTTGTTCGGAAGTCCCTGAAAGAGCCCGAGACCCGTGAAGCCGCCGGTGCCGATGGCAAAGAGAGACTGGGTGATCTGATATCCCTTGTTGTCGATGTCTGCCCAGGGATTTTTCCACGCGAAAACCCGCGTCCGGACGTGGCTGAACAGCTGATAGGAAACCACCGCTGCCAGTGCCGCCGCGCCGCTGCCCAGCGCCAGCAGGCTCTTCCGGTTCGTGGCGATAAAGAGCATGATGAGGTAGGCCATGAAGAAAATGAGGGCAGAGCCAAGGTCCCGGCACATCACCAGCACCAGCATATGCGCACCGGCCAGCCCTGTCGCGATGCATAACTCACGGAAGTCCTCTGCCCGGCACAGCATGCCCGCCATACAAAGCACAAAGGTAATCTTGACAAGCTCGGAAAACTGAAAGGTGAAGCCGCCGATGCTGATGCTCATTTTCGCACCGTAGCTCGTGGCGCCGACGAGAAATACTGAAAACAGCAGGAGAATACCCACTACCGCAAAAGCATAGCGAAAGCGCATCAGGTCCCAGATCCGGTCAATGAGATAGGGAATCACCAGTGTCAGCACTGCCGCGCCCACAATGATGGCAAATTGCTTCACTGCCTTACTCATGTCGAGCCGTTCCAGCATGATGAGTCCGTAGCTCACGAGCAGACAGAGATTGTTGATCATCAGCCGGTTCATATTTCGGTAAAGCAGCCGGAAGATCGACGGGTAGCCGATCAGAAATGCAAGCTCTGCCAGATACAGCGGAATACTCATCGGCTCCTGTCCCTTCAGGAGGATGACGAGATGGCACAGAAAATGGATCAGCAGGATGATGCGGAACTGCCAGCCGCAGAGAGGCGCCGCGTCCTCTTCGTCCGGAATGGACAGATATCGGAAATTACAATAGGTATAGAGAACCACCAGCAGGATACACAGATACCTGCTGGCCGTTATGAATAGATTGGTCATCAGTCAACTCCATGATGAAAATGCCCTCGGGTCAGACTGCCGGGCACCGCCAGAGACAGCACCCTCGCTGCGGTTTCTCCGGACTCCACGGAAAAATCAAAGCGCTGACTGTCCGGTCGGAGCCGAATACATTCCTCAGAAAGATCGTATAAAACACAGGGCTCTGCATTGTAAATCTGGTTATAACAGTATTTACAGTAAGCCCGCACCGGCATGCTTTTCTGCATCCGGTCCCGGAGCGCTGTGATACTGTTTTTCCGGTCACAGCCCTTCGTGGTGCGCTGAACACAGTTTGCGCTGACCATCATCGGAAGATGCCCGTACACAAGAAGCTCCCGTTTCAGATTCCGGGCTTCTCCGTCTGTACTGCTTTCAAGTTCCTTCCGCAGCCGCAGAAGCTCCCGGAAATTGAGCTCGATGGGATCTGTCAGGCGGTCTGCACCGAGTTCCTGCAGAAATTTCGCCGCCTCTTGATTGTAGCCGTAGACCGTATAATCATACACCAGCTCCGGCCCGGCTTCCTTCGCAAGCGACTGCAGCTGCACCGCCTGATCCAGTGTCCGCACCAGCACGGCATCCAGCTTTTCCAGATTGTCCGCTGCATTCTGCAGTGACGTCTTCCCGCTGTCAGTCAGCCGCTGAATCCGCCGCAGCCGAAGCCCTGCCCGCTTGCCGGTTTCATGAATGCTGTCCAGAAGCCCTCCGAGCTGCGCATCCTCTCCTATCGTTTCATCAATATAGATGAGACGCACACGCGGCTCTGCCAGCGCGGCCTTAAGCTGCGGCACAGTTTCCACAGACACCCGCAGTTCCGGCGACATCGGCGGAACCGGCGGCTTCCACGCCTCCGTCGGCTTTGCCGTTCGTCCGGCTGCATACGCATCGCGCTTCACAGCACGTCCTTTTTCGGTCTGTTTTCCCCGCTCTGCCGGTACATTCCTCTGCCGTCCTCTATCGGTGTTTCTCCCTGCCGGCACAGCTGTTTTCCGGCTGCGTTCTTCCTTATTCTGCTTTCCGGATCCTCTTTGCGCTCTCAAGCTCTGCCTCCGTATATGCACTGAGTGCCGCACGGCGAAGCTGGTTCAAGGCCGACACCGGCACAAAAAGTCCCTCCTCCAGCGATACTCTGATTTCTTCAAATATAAATGCTGTTCCGCCGGTCTTTTCCAGCTGCTTCCGAATATCCTCCACTGTGGCTGCCCGGCCCTCCGACTTTTCCAGACATTGCGACGAATACACC
>CAVAXR010000239.1:0-888 GCA_963592375.1 Oribacterium sp.
ATTCCGGCAAATTACCACACCCACAGTACCTTCTGCGACGGCAGCAATACGCCGGCGGAGATGGCGGAGGAAGCGTTCCGGCGGGGCTTTCATACCCTGGGCTTTTCCGGGCATATGGATCCGGATATCCACATGGATTTTCCGGCATATGCACAGGAGATCCGCCGCCTGCAGGCAGTGTATGCGGGCCGCATGGAGATTCTTCTCGGTGTGGAGCTGGATAATGTCTACGATCCGCATTGTGCAGAGGAGGCCGAGTACGTCATCGGCTCCACACATTTTCTTGATGTGCCGCCCATAGACGGGGAATTTTTCTCGGTGGACAACAGTCCGGAGAATCTGCAGAAGCTCTGCCGCAGCTTTTTCGGCGGAGATTACTATGCAATGTCGGAGGCCTATTATGCACTGGAGGCCCGGGTGGGAGAACGGCTGCGGCCGACCTTCGTGGGACACTTCGATCTCATCACCCGCTTTAACGATCTCCCGGCGGAGCAGGGCGGGCATTTCCTGAATGAGGATGATCCGGCCTATTACATGCCGGCGATGCAGGCCATGGAAAAGCTGGTTTCGGAAGGACTTCCCTTTGAGATCAACTGCGGCGCGGTGAATCGGAACCGGAAGAAGGAATTCTATCCGAATCGGCGGCTGCTCCGGCACCTTTGCGAAATTGGCGGGGAGATACTCATCAGCTCCGATGCGCATCAGCGGGAGCTTCTGAACGGGGCTTTTCCGGAGGCGCTGGCGGCTGCCCGGCAGGCGGGCTTCGAAAGCATTCACCTGCTGACCCGGGAGGACGGAGAGAACTGCCGTCCGGCCATGAACACGAAGGGGCTGTTCTGGAGGAGAGTGAAAATCTGAGAAAAATGCTGATTCCGTCAGCTTTTCCCT
>CAVAXR010000239.1:898-2915 GCA_963592375.1 Oribacterium sp.
GGAATGGGCAGCCTGCCGCGTTTCTGTTTTAGCTGCATGGATAGCTGTGTCTAATCTTTTTTTTAATAGCAGCATAAGGAAAAAAACAGAAAATCGGAAAAAAAACGCTTGATTTGTAGATTCTTTGACAAATATGACAAAAACTTAACACATTTCCGAAAATTCATATAGCAAAAAGCTATGCCGGGAAAAGGCACAAAATATACTATCAATAAACGACAAAAAATTTCGGTTGATTTTATTCAATTTGTATGTATAAATATATGAGTGGAACGAGAAGCCCTTCCGAGGTAGGAGAAATCCTTCATGGGAACGTGCGTCGTTCCGGGGATCTGTTTTGGCAGAGTTAGCAAATAAGGAAAGAGGTTACTGCAAGATGGCAAAAATCGATTTAACCAAGTATGGCATTACAGGAACAACAGAGATTGTTTACAATCCTTCCTTCGACGTTCTGTTCGAAGAGGAAACCAAGCCGGAGCTGGAGGGCTATGAGAAGGGCTATGTCAGCGAGCTTGGCGCAGTAGATGTTATGACCGGTGTTTACACAGGCCGTTCACCTAAGGATAAGTTCATCGTAATGGATGAGAACTCCAAGGACACTGTATGGTGGACCTCTGAGGAGTATCCGAACGACAACCATCCTGCATCTCAGGAGGCCTGGGCAGCCGTTAAGGATATCGCAAAGAAGGAGCTTTCCAATAAGAGACTCTTCGTTGTAGATGCTTTCTGCGGTGCAAACAAGGACACAAGAATGGCTATCCGTTTCATCGTTGAGGTAGCTTGGCAGGCACACTTCGTAACCAACATGTTCATTCAGCCGACTGCTGAGGAGCTGGAGAATTTCGAGCCGGATTTCATCGTTTACAATGCATCCAAGGCAAAGGTTGAGAACTACAAGGAGCTGGGCCTCAATTCTGAGACTGCCGTTATGTTCAATATCACCAGCCGTGAGCAGGTAATCGTAAACACATGGTACGGCGGAGAGATGAAGAAGGGTATGTTCTCCATGATGAACTATTACCTTCCGCTGAAGGGCATGGCTTCCATGCACTGCTCTGCAAACACAGATATGAACGGTGAGAACACCGCTATCTTCTTCGGTCTTTCCGGAACAGGCAAGACCACTCTTTCCACAGACCCGAAGCGTCTCCTGATCGGCGATGACGAGCACGGCTGGGATGACAACGGCGTCTTCAACTTCGAGGGCGGCTGCTATGCAAAGGTTATCAACCTCGATAAGGAGTCAGAGCCGGATATCTACAATGCCATCAGAAAGAACGCTCTGCTTGAGAACGTAACCATCGCTGAGGACGGCAAGCTTGATTTCGCTGATAAGAGCGTAACTGAGAATACTCGTGTATCTTATCCGATCAACCATATCGAGAACATCGTTCGCCCGATTTCTTCTGCACCGGCTGCAAAGAATGTTATCTTCCTGTCTGCAGATGCTTTCGGCGTACTGCCTCCTGTATCTGTTCTGACACCGGAGCAGACACAGTACTACTTCCTGTCCGGCTTCACAGCAAAGCTTGCAGGTACAGAGCGCGGCATCACAGAGCCGACACCGACCTTCTCTGCTTGCTTCGGTCAGGCCTTCCTGGAGCTGCACCCGACAAAGTACGCTGCAGAGCTCGTAAAGAAGATGGAGAAGAGCGGCGCAAAGGCTTATCTGGTAAATACCGGATGGAACGGCACCGGCAAGAGAATCTCCATTAAGGATACTCGTGGAATCATCGACGCCATCCTGAACGGCGACATCCTGAATGCACCGACAAAGACGATCCCTTACTTCGATTTCGAGGTTCCGACAGAGCTGAACGGTGTTGCTACCGAGATCCTTGATCCGAGAGATACCTATGCTGATGCTTCTCAGTGGGAAGAGAAGGCAAAGGATCTGGCTTCCAGATTCATCAAGAACTTCAAGAAGTATGAGGGCAATGAGGCCGGTAAGGCACTCGTTGAGGCAGGCCCGAAGCTGTAATTATCATCTTAAGGAGGGGCCCGGCGAAGCCGGGAG
>CAVAXR010000240.1:0-2908 GCA_963592375.1 Oribacterium sp.
GCTTTGCTTCATATATAGCGAAAAAGTTGTCTGCTTTGCTGTCCGGACATTCTGTCAGATCAATTTCCTTCCAGAAATCCTCCCGGAAACGTATGATGTGCTGCTCCGCATAGCTATTATAATTTTCGCGCAGCGCATTGGTGAGAATGGCCGTCTCCAGTCTGTCCTTACGGGAACGGGTTGCCTTCTCATCATAAGCATTGGTGCATTTCAAGATGAAATACTTTCCATCCTGCTCGAAAACCTCGGAAATCTGGTTTTCCTCCAGTGCAAATGCTGTCTCATGGTAGAGATCCATGCTTCCGGACTTTTCCAGCGTCTTTGTGATATCGGAGTCCTCTGAATTCTGGCGCGCGTAATATGCGAAATTTGCTCCCTCTACATTTACCTCCTGCCAGAGAGTCTCTGCATCAGCCTGATTCGAAACCACAATCTGCTGCACCTCGATTACCTTCGCATCGGCATCCGGCACTTCGGCATCTACCCCCTGCAGCAGATACTCCGCCGTCTTACAGGCCGTAAAATAGCTGGTATACATGTCCAGCACATCCTGCTCCGAACAGTCACGCATCAGTTCAAAGTCAGCATCCGCAAGATTTCCGTAAAACTCCAGTGTCATCTGCCGCAGCTTTTCCATGTCTGCCGATCCTGGGGCAATCCCCTTCTCTTCCGCCAGAAGATTCAATGTCCGGATATCCTGCAGGAATTCTTTCATTTTGTCCACAAAATAGGGGCCATAGCTTTCCTGCCGCTCACCGCTGATGGGCATAGACCAGATTTCCGGGCCGAAGACATTTTGATAACGGTTCCGCTCAGAGCCCAGAATAATCATCGCCTGTGCTTCGCTGTAGCCATCCACATTTTCTGTTTTTCCGCTGATTTCTATCCCCTTGCAGGATGTCAGCGATAAAGACACGAGAAGCAGAGTCCCAAGGACTCTGCCCCGTATGCCGCTTATTTTTTTCATTCTTCTCATAGATTATAAAAGGAAGCCACCACAAAAGCCACGATGATTCCCAGAACAGCACCGGCCAGCACCTGCAGCGGGGTATGTCCGACATACTCCTTTAGCTTCTTTTCAAATTCTTCTCCTGACCAGTTAAAGGGATTGTCAACCAGAATCTTATTGAGGATCACCGCCTGCTTTCCGGTTTCCCGACGTACCCCCATGGCGTCATACATGACCACACTGGCAAGAATAAAGCAGACTGCAAAGATCGAACTGTCCAGTCCATACTGAATAGCAGCTGCCGTCGTCAATGCAACAACAGTGGAGGAATGACTGGACGGCATGCCGCCGGAGCCAGTCATTCTCTCCAGATTAATCCCTTTGTTGAAATATGCGTCAATGGCCGTTTTCAGAACTTGAGCCGTGAACCAGCTGATCACCGATGCGATCAGCATGAAGTTGTTTAATATTGTCACTTATTTCATTTCCTCAATATCCGATCAGCCAGTCATAGAGCTCCTGATACTTCAAAGCGGATGTTCTCCAGGAATAATCCGTCAGCATTGCATTGTCGACAATCTTGTTCCAATCGCGCTTACGATCGTAATAGATCTGCTCTGCATAACGAATCGCTCCCAGCATTTCATGCGCATTGTAATTCGCAAAAGAGAAGCCGGTGCCGCTGCCGTCATACTGATTGAACGGATGTACGGTGTCCTTCAGACCGCCTGTCTCACGAACGATGGGCAGTGTGCCGTAGCGCATGGCAATCAGCTGGGAAAGTCCGCACGGCTCAAAGAGTGAAGGCATCAGATAAGCATCGCAGGCCGCATAGATCTTATGGCTGATTTCGTTGGAATAATAAATCTGGGCAGATACCTTATCATGATACTTCCAGTCATAATGACGGAACATATTCTCATAGCGCTCATCACCTGTGCCCAGCACCACAAACTGAATATCATCCTGGCAAAGCTCATCCATCACACACTGTACCAGATCGAGACCCTTCTGATCGGTCAGACGGGAAACAATACCGATCATCATCTTTCCGGGATCCACGGTCATTCCCCAGTCTTCCTGCAGCGCCTTCTTATTCTTTGCCTTTTCCTTCCTGAAGTTCTTCTGATTATAATTCTTCACCAGGAACTTGTCGGTCTCCGGATTCCACTCATCATAATCAATGCCGTTGACGATACCGCGCAGGTCATGCTCCCGGGCACGAAGCAGTCCGTCCAGTCCCTCTCCATAGAACGGCATCTTGATCTCCTCTGCATAGGTATCCGATACCGTGGTGATGGCATCGGCGTAAACGATGCCTCCCTTCAGCAGGTTTCCGTCCTTCTTGCACTCCATCTTGTCCGGTGTGAAATAGTAATCAGAAAGCTGTGTAAAGCGCTGGATGGTCTTTACATCCCATACACCCTGGAACTTCAGATTATGAATGGTGATAACACTCTTGATCGAGCGATAAAACTCACCGCCCGCAAAGCGATCCTTCAGCAGCACCGGTACCAGGCCTGTCTGCCAGTCGTGGCAGTGAATCAGATCCGGATGGAAGTCAAGCAGCGGCAGCGCACTGAGTGCCGCATAGCAGAAGAAGCAGAACTTCTCAAGATCCCAATACCAGTCGCCATAGGGACGGTCACCGGAGAAGTAGGATTCATTGTCGATGAAGTAATAGGTAACACCCTCGTGCTCATACTTCATAATGCCTACATAACGCGACTCACCCAGGTAATCCATATAGAAGTGCGTAACATATTCCATCTTCTCCCGCCACTTCCAGGGAATACACATATACTTCGGAATCATGACGCGGCAGTCATAGTAACGCTTGTCAAGATTTTTGGGCAGTGAGCCGACTACGTCTGCCAGACCCCCGGTCTTGATAAAGGGTGCAGCCTCCGAAGCGAGAAACAGGATGTTTTTCATATCATTACCTCCAATGAGTTTTAG
>CAVAXR010000241.1:0-2887 GCA_963592375.1 Oribacterium sp.
GAGCTTGCTCGGCACAGCTTTTATGAGATTTTCCTGGTAACGGATAAGGCGCGGAGCGCCTCTAAACCGCCGCATCGCGCATCGCGAAGCGATGTGGCGATGTGGTGCTAAACAGTTACCACATTTTTCTTCTCTGTTCAAGATACACAAGAAGTACACTGATGTCCGCAGGGCTCACTCCGCTGATGCGTCCCGCCATGCCGATATTGTCCGGCCGAATGCGTGAAAGCTTCTGTCGTGCCTCAAGACGCAGGTTCTTAACATCATTATAGTCAAGATCAGCCGGCAGTCTCTTACTCTCCATTTTTCTAAAGGATTCCACCTGCTGCATCTGCCGCTGTATATACCCCTCATACTTGATTTCAATCCCGACTTCTTCCCGGACAGCATATGAAAGGACAGGCCGCTTCGGATCCAGTTCTGCCAGTTCTTCATATCCAAGCTCCGGTCTCCGGCAAAGCTCCGCCAGAGAAACGCCGGACTGCAGCGCTGAGGATTGACGTGCCTCCAGAAAAGCGTTGTTTTCTGCCGTTGCACCTATAAATGTATTCCTGAGCCGGTTAATTTCCTCCTGTATCTGTTTTCTCTTTTCTTCCGTCTGTGCATAATCCTCATCCGAAACGAGACCTGCATTGTGTCCTATTTCCCGGAGACGCAGATCTGCATTGTCCTGCCGCAGCAAAAGCCTGTACTCTGCCCGACTTGTCATCATTCGATAGGGCTCCGTGCTTTCCTTTGTCACAAGATCATCGATCAGCACACCGATATACGCCTGCGAACGATCCAGTACTACTGCTTTTCTTCCAAGGCATTTCATGGCTGCATTGATGCCTGCCATCAGCCCCTGCACTGCAGCCTCTTCATAACCGCTGGAGCCATTGAACTGCCCGCCCGAAAACAGTCCTTCAATTCTTTTGAACTCCAGACTGCTGGAAAGCTGAGTAGAATCAATGCAGTCATATTCAATGGCATATGCATTTCGGACAATTTTTACATTTTCAAATCCCTTCATGCTGCGATACATTTCGTACTGTACATCCTCCGGAAGCGATGAAGACATGCCGGACAGATACATCTCATTGGTATAATTTCCTTCCGGCTCCACAAAGATCTGGTGCCGATTTTTGTCCGGAAATTTCATCACCTTATCCTCGATGGACGGACAATAACGTGGACCTGTTCCCTTGATACTGCCGTTGTACATCGGTGAACGATCAATATTTTCCCTTATGATCTCATGTGTTTTTTCATTGGTATATACCAGATAACAGTCCACCTGTTCCTTCTGCACATCTTCAAACTTTGTGGAAAAAGAGAACGGCACCACCGGCACATCTCCCTTCTGTACCTCCATTTGCGAAAAATCCAATGACCTTCTGTCTACTCTGGCCGGTGTTCCGGTCTTAAAGCGCAGCATCTTTACCCCCAGTGAGAGCAATGAATCTGTGAGCTGTGTTGCACGCCGCAGACCATTGGGGCCGGTAAATTCCGACACTTCCCCAAAGATGCATCTGGAATTCAAATAAACCCCGGTGCAAAGCACTACCGCCTGCGCATGATATACTGCGCCGGAGCATGTCCGGACACCTGTGATTTTCTTGTTTCCGCCCGGAAGATCCTCCGCCAGCAGCTCTGCAACCTCAGCCTGCCGTATCGTCAGATTTTCCTGATTCTCCAGTGTTCTTCGCATTTCCCGCGTATACGCCTGCTTATCCGCCTGCGCCCGCAGTGAATGAACCGCCGGCCCCTTGGACTTATTCAGCATTCTCGACTGAATAAATGTCTTGTCAATATTTTTCCCCATTTCCCCGCCAAGCGCATCCAGTTCACGTACCAGATGTCCCTTAGACGTACCGCCAATATTGGGATTGCAGGGCATCAAGGCAATACTGTCCACACTGACAGTAAAAACAATCGTATTCAATCCCAGTCTTGCGCATGCCAATGCCGCCTCGCAGCCTGCATGGCCGGCACCCACCACCACAACATCATAGCTTTCTTCTACGTATTTTCCCATTTTATCACCTTACTTTCCCATGCAGAATTTGCTGAATATCTCATTCACCAGATCCTCAGAAACCTCTTCTCCCAGGATATACCCCAGCTCTGCATATGCCCGCATCAGATCAATCGTAAAGAAATCCTCCGGCATTCCCAATGCAATAGAGTGCAGCACCTCCTCCAATGCCTTTTCCGCGTTTCCCAACAGGGCTTTATGACGGGCATTGGTAATGATCACTTCTGAATTAAAGTTCAGATCATTATGATAGAACATTCCCTGTATCCGTTCAGACAGCCCCTCTATTCCCTGCTCCAGCTTCATGGAAACCGGCAGCACCGGACACCCGGTTTGTTCCGCAAGCATTTCTTTCTGCAGCTTCACATCCAGATCCGTTTTGTTGAGCAGTACAATTGCCTTTTTTCCGCGTATAAACTGCATAATCTGTTCATCGTCTTCATTCAGATCACAGGAAGCATCCACCACATACAGAATCAGATCTGCGCCTTCTGCCGCCTTCATTGCCCTCTCAACACCGATTTTCTCAACAGGATCCTCTGTATCACGGATTCCGGCCGTATCCACCAGCTGGATACTCACATTTCCCAGCCTGATCTGCTCCTCCAGCGTGTCCCTTGTTGTGCCTGCCACACTGCTTACAATCGCACGCTCTTCTCCCATCAGTGCATTTAAAAGCGATGATTTCCCGGCATTCGGTTTTCCAAGAATAACCGTTTGTATCCCTTCCCGCAGAAATCGCCCGTCTCCGGCAGTCTGAAGCAGCTTCCTGACGCCTGCCAGTACCATCTCTGCATCCGTTCTCAGCCGCTCTGTAAATCCCTCCAGACTGATATGCTCCGGATCATCCAGTGCAGCCTCTATATACGC
>CAVAXR010000242.1:0-2876 GCA_963592375.1 Oribacterium sp.
GAGTATGTGGAGGCGGTTGTCCGCCGCTACAGCTATACCGACTGGGAATCGATTCTGGCCTCCATCGGGCGCGGCGGCTTGAAGGAGTCCCAGGTCATCACGAAGCTGGTGGATCTTAAGAGCAAGGCGGAAGCCAGAAATATAGATGACAGCGACATTCTCCAGAACATTGAGGAGATGAGCAGAAAGCCGGAGGTGATTCGGAAGGCGAAGTCCGGCATCATTGTGAAGGGAATTCACGATCTGGCGGTGCGCTATGCCCGCTGCTGCACACCGGTGCCCGGTGACGAGATCGTGGGCTTTGTGACCCGCGGGCGCGGCATCACCATCCATCGGACCGACTGCATTAACATGATGAATCTCGAGGAGGATGAGAAGGCACGGCTGATCGAGGCAGAGTGGCAGCGCGACAATACAGAGGAGACCTATGCCACGGAGCTTACGATCTATACGAATAACCGTGTGGGACTTCTTGTGGATATTTCGAAGATTCTGACGGATGCCTCGATCGACATCAAGACCCTGAGCTCCCGTGTGGGCAAGAATGACAAGGCGACGATCTCGCTGTCCTTTGACATTCATAACCGCGAGGAGCTGGCGGAGCTGGTCGGAAAGCTTCGGAAAATCCGGGGCGTGATCGACATTGAGCGTTCCCAGGGATAAGCCGCAAACAACAGGAGAGAAGGACAGATATGGAGCTGAAGCTGACAAAATATACGGCAGGCGTGGTGCAGACCAACATTTACTTCCTGCAGAACACGGAAACAAAGGAGTGTGTCATTGTGGATCCGGGCGCGAATGCGGCGAAGATCATCGAAATTGCGGAGAAGCAGCTGGGCGCGGTCCCGGCGGCGGTGCTGCTGACACATGGTCATTTTGATCACATCATGGCGGCCCGGGAGGTGGCGGAGCATTTTTCGGTGAAGATTTATGCTCTGGAGGCGGAGCAGGAGGTGCTGGCGGATGCCTGGAAGAATCTGTCCCGGAATTTCAATGTAGAGATCTGCATTACGAAGTTTGTGCCGCTCCGGGACGGCGAGCATTTCACGATGCTGGGGTATGACTGGCAGGTGCTTGCCACGCCGGGACATACCGCTGGCTCCTGCTGTTACTATATCGGAAACACCGGCGCAGAGCCGATCCTTTTCAGCGGGGATACGCTGTTTCGGGAATCCTACGGGCGGACCGACTTTCCGACCGGCAGCGAACGGCAGATTTTTGAGAGCATTCAGAAGAAGCTTCTGATTCTGCCGGACAATACAAAGGTTTATCCGGGACATGAGGGTGAGACTACCATCGAAAATGAACGGAAATACAATCCGGCGGCCATCATCGGCATGCTTGGATAAGGAGAAGAAATGATCAGACTGGTACTGGACGGTAAGACAGCGGAATATGAGCAGGACATCCGGGAATTGTGCAAGTCCTTTTATCCCGGTGAGGATTTTGAAATCCATACGCCGGAGGGCGTACATCTCTCGGAGACGACCCAGGAGGAGAAGAATGCGCTGAAGCAGGCGAAGGAGACCCATCGGGATGCGGCGGTGAACCGGAAGAGCCTTCAGCACGGAAACCCGGGGAAATGCAGTCGGGTTCTGACGGAGCAGGGCATCCGCGATAAATCGGCAATCCGGCTGTCACTGGAGCTGGAAGGGGCGAAGCTGCCGCTGACCGGCGACCGGAAGAAGGATAAGTCCTATATCAAGTCGGAATTGTATGCCATTTTGTCTGCGATGACGGGGCGGGAGCTGCCCTGGGGGGATCTGACAGGCATCCGCCCGGTGTCTCTCGTTAGCCCGCTGATGGAGGCGGCGGGACGCAAAAATCCGGACGGGCTGCCGGATGCTGCTGCGCTGGACAGGATCCGGCAGGAAATGCAGACAGAGTACCTGCTGACGGGGGAGAAGCTGTCGCTGCTCATGGAGATCGGCCTGCGGGAGCAGAGGATTCTGCACAGGATCCAGGAAGAGACCGGCTATGACTATCATCAGGGCTGGAGTCTCTATATCGGTATCCCCTTCTGCCCGACACGCTGTCTCTACTGCTCCTTTACCTCCAATCCGATTGCCCGCTGGGAAAACCGGCTGGACGAATATCTCGAAAAGCTGCGTCGGGAGATCCGCTTCAGCATGCAGGCCATGTGTGAAGAAAAAAAACGCCGGCTGCAGACGATCTATATCGGCGGCGGCACGCCCACGGCTCTGCCGGAGCCATGGCTTCAGAAGCTTATGGACATTGTGCGGGAGGAATGCTTTGCCCATCCCATGGCAAGCATCTGTGAGTTTACGGTGGAGGCCGGCCGTCCGGATTCCATTACAGAGGAAAAGCTCAGAATCCTGAAGGCAGCAGGCGTTGACCGGATTTCCGTGAATCCGCAGAGCTTTCAGCAGAAGACGCTGGATCTCATCGGGCGGCGGCATACGGTTGCCGCGGTAAAGGAAGCCTACGGCATGGCCCGGGACTGCGGCTTCGACAACATTAACATGGATATCATTCTGGGACTGCCGGGAGAGCGGCTCCAGGATGTAACAGAAACGCTCTGCGAGCTGATGCGGCTGCGGCCGGACAGCCTGACTGTGCATTCCCTTGCGGTGAAGCGGGCGGCGAGACTGACGCTGGAGAAGGACCACTGGGCCGGCGTGTACCGTGCCGGCGGCGACAGTACGCGTTTTTCGGAGACCTTGCCGCTGACAGAGCTTCGTGAAATCGGTATGTCTGTGGCGGAGGCTTTCCCTGCGGAGGAAATGACGGCGGAGCTCACGGAGATGGAGCGGATGATGAAGGCAGCGGAGTACGGCGCACGTCTGCTGCGGCTTAAGCCTTATTATCTTTACCGGCAGAAGAACATGGCGGGAAATCTGGAAAACACGGGTTAC
>CAVAXR010000243.1:0-2869 GCA_963592375.1 Oribacterium sp.
TTCTAGCCCTGCTTGAGAAGAGACTTCACTGCGAGGTCTCTTTTTTTGTCGTCAAAACCATCATGAATCTGTAAGATTTTCTCTATAGCATTTAAGGAAGAACGGGTGTTATAGTAAGTGGGCATCAAGGAACGACCAGGAGGTAGATATGACAAACAAAATGACGGTTGATCGCAGACGGCGGAGGGCAGGCTTCGGGAAGCTGCTGGGCTTCCTGCTGCTCTGGATATTTCTGCTGACGGGAAGGGCGTATGCCTTCAGTGCAGCCACTACGATTCAGTCCGTGACCATCGATCCCGACACAAAGAGCAGGATACTTGTGGATATGTGCTCTGCGAACCGGGATATGAGCGGGACGGACGGCAACATTTACATCTTTGAGATCAAGCCCTATCAGAATGATCTCAGCACCCGGCGGGATCCGCTGGCGGTGGCAGAGGCCGCTGATCAGATGAGCGTAAGCTTTGATCTGAATGCCGGACCCGGCGAGAAGCGGCTCTACAGTGCTTTCGTGGCGGCCGTGAAAACCGGCAATCACTATCAGATTGTGTCGGAAAGACATTACATCACAAATCCTGAAATTCTGGCAGTCAATCAGGATGCGGCACTGAACAACGGCAAGAAGGGTCTTCGTGTGGACCCGAACCTGCTGGACGATGCGCTGTCCCTCAATATTAAGCATGCGGGTGTTGATATTCCTACCCAGCGCTTTTTCGGCAGCGGCATGAGCTACAGCTATGAGGGAAAGACCTATCAGATCAATGCGGCGCTCATCAACCAGCTGGATGCGGAGGTGAAGCGGCTGAGCGACGCGGGCGTGGCGGTAACGGCGATTCTGCTGAACGGCTGGAATGACACTGTGACAGAGCTGAATCCGGTGGGGGTGACATCGGAGCTTCCGGCGGCCCAGGCACTTTATTATCAGTTTAATGTGGAAACGGAGGGCGGCTTCCGTGCGGTGAAGGCCATGGCGTCCTTCCTGGCGAAGCGTTATAATGGGCGGAACGGCCACGGCAAGATCACGAGCTGGGTGATCGGAAATGAGATCGACAACCAGTACTGGAACTATGCGGGAGATTATGATGTTTCCGCGTATGCGCATAAGTTCCAGCGTGCCTTCCGGGTGTTCTATACGGCGATCAAGTCAGAGAGCGCGAACGACAATGTGATGTTCTCTATCGATCACTACTGGAATATGTATCCGGAGGCGGCGCCGGTCGGCAAGTATAAGGCGAAGGACGTCGTGGAAAGCTTTAACAGCTGGGATCATACGGAGGGCAGCATTGACTGGGGGCTTGCGCTGCATCCCTACTCCTATCCGATGAGCGAAGCGCCCTTCTGGGACGATGAGAGCACCGGAAAGGTGACACAGAATGCGGATTCGCCCGTTGTGAATTTCCAGAATCTTCATGTGATCACCGATTTCATGCAGAGCGCGGCCATGCTGAATCCGAAGGGGCAGGTGCGGACCATCTTCCTGACAGAGGAGGGCTTCACCAGCACTTACCAGAACAAGAAGGACACCTCGGCAGAGCAGGCGGCAGCCGTGGCCTATTCCTACTATATCGTGGAGAACAATCCATACATCAAGGCTTATCTGATGAGCCGGCAGGAGGATTCTGCGGACGAAACTGCCAGCGGTCTCGCCTTTGGCATCTCTTATTTCGAGGGCTCCACGATGATCCACAAGCAGGCCCATGAGGTGTTCAAGAACATCGATAATCCCAGCCTTACGCTGCAGACTTCGGAATTTGCGAAGTCGATCATCGGCATCAATGACTGGAGTGAGGTGATCGCAAACTTCAGGGCACCGGGGCAGAGCTGATGCTGATCCTGTATTATCTGATTCCTGTGAACCTGATTGCCTTTCTGATGTACGGTCTGGATAAGTGGAAGGCCGTACACCGCCGCTGGCGGATCCCGGAGGCAGAGCTTCTCTGTATTGCGGCTGTGGGCGGCGCACTGGGCGCCTATGCGGCGATGCTGCTGTTTCATCATAAGACACGGCATGCGCGTTTCTCTGTCGGTGTGCCGGTGCTGCTTCTCCTGTGGGCGCTGGGGCTGGCCTGCTTTGTTTTCTGATGCAGCCCGGGACCTTCACAGAATCTACACAAATGAAACATATTTCTTTCATATTCGCTTGTTAGAACTAAGCACGTAAATGATCAGATCAGATGGGCCCGGCCCGTTTGACAGAAGGCGGAGACACGTCTGTACCCTGCGTGTACTCCGCCGGAGCTTAGGAGGCAAATGAAATGAAAAAGAAAAGTATACAATCCGGAAGAGCCATGAAGACAGCGGCTGTTGCTGCCCTCATGGCTGTTTTCATGTCCGGCGCTGCTTTTGCGGACGGCGGTCTTGAGATGAGCACAAGCTACACGGGCATCTCGGCAAAGCCCGGAGATACCGTCAGCTTTTCGCTGGACTTTGACAACAGCGGCAGCAGCGAAAACGTCCAGCTTTCTGCTGCAAATCTGCCCGATGACTTTGAGGGCTATTTTCAGGGCGGCGGAAATACCGTGAACGGCATTTATGTGAAAAACGGTGAAAATGACGGACTTGTTACCTACAAGGTAACGATTCCGGACAGCGCCGAGGAGGGCAGCTATCCGGTGACCCTGCAGGCGGCCGGCGAGGGAAACAGCGATGCGCTGGTTGTGACCCTGAATGTCACCAATGTAGATCTTGGTTCCAGCAAGCTCACAACAGATTATGAGGAACAGCAGGGGGCGAGCGGGACAAGCTTCACCTTTAATTCTACGATTCAGAACAATACGCCGGAACAGCAGAGCTACAGTCTGTCGGCCGCAGCGCCTGCCGGATGGGTGGTGAAGTTCGCTCCCTCCGGACAGAGTACGCAGGTTTCCTC
>CAVAXR010000244.1:0-2867 GCA_963592375.1 Oribacterium sp.
CTACTGGATTCTGGAATTGGGCGAGCTGGCGGGGCTTAAGAAAATGGACGTAGAAACGGTCAAGGCGTTCATCACCCGACAGGACGATAAGTTCCGGCATTCCGACGGCTACAGCGTTGAGGATCACCCTCGTCAGTGCATCATCGTGGGCAGCACGAACAACGGCGACGGTTTTCTGCGCGACGTGACCGGTAACCGCCGCTTCTGGCCGGTGACCTGCACGGCCAGTTCGCCGCATCGCCCGTGGGAAGTGGAGAGCATCGTCCCGCAGCTGTGGGCGGAGGCTTATCGGCTATATAAGGATGGCGAGAAGCTGTTCCTGACGCCTGAGGAAGAAAAGCAGGCGGAGATGGAGCAGACGGCTGCGCTGGAGAGCGACGTCCGCGAGGGCATGATCGCGGAATACCTGAACACGCTGCTGCCGGAGGATTGGGATAAAATGGATCTGGCGGAGCGCCGGGGTTTCCTGCGCGGAGATCAGTTCACAGGCGGCAATCGCACAGGAACCATTCAGCGCACGACCGTCTGCGCCGTAGAGATCTGGGCGGAGTGTTTTGGGAAAGACCCTTCAACAATCAAACGCTCCGATACCTACGATATCTTCGGAATGCTGATGAAAATCGGCGGCTGGGAGAAGTACACCGGCAATAAAACCGGCGCGCTGCGCAGGAACCCTTACGGGCCGCAGCGCTGCTTCGTTCGCAAGACGTAAGGTACGGCGCTGCGGAGTGCGTTACCATCGGAAAAGGAAACAGATTCTCTGTCACCATTTCAGAAGGTAACAGAGCAGGCAACAGCGGAGTTACTGAGCCTATATTATAGAAGAGATTTTTTCTGTTTCCCTGTTACGTTCTTTCTATATGAGTATTTGAAAAAAGAGGGATAAAAGAGAAAATGAGCGCGTATATGCCCGAATGCCTGTACGCGCGCGCGGGAGAATACAACGCAACGTATCAGAATCTGACGCTGTAAGGCTGGCAGTTTTAGGGTAACGGCATTTTTGCCGTTGATCCTTTTACTGTCAGCCTTTCTTTTGACCATTTTCTCCCCTGATTTCTCATGAGCCTGCAAAGTGTGGAATGCGAACGCCAAAGTTTGCTGCCGCATAGGGTATCCGCTCAGGAATTCTATACGTTATCAGTCGCCGGCACATTGCTCGGCGCAGGAAGGAGATATAATTTGCCGGGTGAAAAGGATCTGCACCCGTACCAGAAGTTCTGCGTGGACTTTCTGGAGGAGAAGCCGCAGTGCGCTTTATTTCTGGACTGCGGCCTCGGAAAAACCATTATTACGCTCACGGCCATCTCGCATCTGCTGTATGACAGCTACGAGGTGAGCCGTGTTTTAATTATCGCTCCGCTTAGAGTGGCGAGGGATACCTGGATCGGCGAACTGTCCAAGTGGGAGCACCTGAAAGGGCTGCGGATGGAGCGCATCCTCGGAACGCCCAGGGAGCGCGTCGCCGCGCTATCCCGAAAGGCGGAACTGTACGTGATCAACCGGGAAAATGTGGAGTGGCTGGTCAAACACTACGCCGGGCGCAGGCTGCCCTTCGATATGCTGGTGATCGACGAGCTTTCGTCTTTTAAGAACAGCCGGGCGAAGCGTTTTCTGGCGCTGAAGAAGGTACTGGGACAGTTCTCCCGCGTGGTGGGGCTGACCGGCACACCCGCGCCCAACGGTCTGGAGGATCTGTGGCCGCAGATATTTCTGCTGGATCGGGGACAACGGCTGGGCAGGACGATGCGCAGCTACCTCGATCTCTATTTCACTACGCCCAACAGCTGGCTGCCCTACAAGCACGAACTGAAGCCCGAAGCTGAGGAACAGATTTACAAAAAGCTGGGTGACATCTGCGTGTCCATGCGGGCGGCGGATCATCTGCGGATGCCGGAGCGCATCGATAACGTGGTAGAGCTGACGCTCTCACCCCGGGAAGAAAAACTGTACCGGCAGATGGAACGGGATATGCTGCTTCCTTACGCGGATGGCGATGTGCTGGCGCTGAACGTGGCGACGCTGGCGGGCAAACTGCTGCAACTTTCCAACGGCGCAGTGTACGATGAGTTCCATAACATCCGCGTGATTCATGACAAAAAGCTGGATGCCCTGGAGGACCTCATTGAGGCGGCAAACGGTAAGCCTGTGCTGGTGATGTACGCCTACCAGCACGACCTCACGCGCATTCAGCAGCGCTTTGGAAAATACGGCCCTGAGAATCCCATCGGCGTGCGGGAGCTGAAGACCTCCGCCGATCTGGAAGAATGGAATGCAGGGAAGATCCCCGTCGCTGTCACTCAACCTGCTTCCACCGGCCATGGCCTGAACCTGCAGCACGGCGGCAGCACCATCGTGTGGTTCGGGCTGAACTGGTCGCTGGAACTCTATGAACAGGCCAACGCCCGCCTGTGGCGGCAGGGGCAGAAGGAAACGGTGGTCGTTCACCATCTGGTGGTGAAGGGTACCATGGACGAACAGGTCATGCGGGCGCTGCATGAAAAAGCGGCGGATCAGAACGCGCTGCTGGCGGCGGTCAAAGCGCGGATTCAGGAGGTAAAGTAGTATGCTCGAAAGAGATATTGTGGCTGCGATCAAAAAGTACCTTTCGTCGCTGGGCAGCGACATTTTCTTTTGGAAAGAACACGGCGGTCCTTACGGCTGCGCAGGGATTCCCGACATCATCTGCTGCTATAAAGGCCGGTTCATTGGTTTGGAATGCAAGCTGCCCGGCGGCAGACTGACGGAACTTCAGAGGCGCGCCATTGAAAAGATCAACTGCGCGGGCGGCGTCGCCTGCCGAGTGGAAAGCGTTGAGGATGTGAAGCGCGTGATCGAGCGCGTGGATTTGGAGAGGAGCGGTACGAATG
>CAVAXR010000245.1:0-2857 GCA_963592375.1 Oribacterium sp.
GTATACCGGTATGCATGTCCGCACGGTCAATGTCTTTGTCGAAGGCGTCAGAGTGATTGACTGACGGAACAGGAAATGAAGGAGGATTTAACCCTTGGGTAAGCAGATAGATGCAAAGCAGCTCCAGGCTGCATTTCTGGCAGGTGCAGCAAACCTGAACCAGAAGAAGGAGCTGATCAACGAACTGAATGTATTCCCGGTTCCGGACGGCGATACCGGTACCAATATGACCATGACCATCATGTCCGCCGCACGGGACGTGGCAGACATCACAGAGCCGACTATTGAGAATGTGGCGAAGGCCATGGCCTCCGGCTCTCTGCGCGGCGCCAGAGGAAATTCCGGCGTTATCCTGTCCCAGCTGATTCGCGGCTTTACAAAGGAGATCCGTGAGGAGGGAAGCATTGACAGCCTGGTACTGGCCAGAGCCTTTTCGAGAGCGGTGGAGACGGCCTATAAGGCGGTAATGAAGCCGAAGGAGGGCACGATTCTTACCGTGGCCAAGGGAATGGCAGATCGCATCACAGAATTCTCTGTGGCAGAGGAGGACGTGCTGAAGCTGCTGCGCAGCGTGGTGGATTACGGAGAAGAGGTGCTGAAGAAGACCCCGGAGATGCTGCCGGTGCTGAAGGAGGCCGGTGTGGTGGATTCCGGCGGAGAGGGTCTGATGACCGTTCTGCGCGGCGCGCTTGCGTCACTTTCCGGTGAGAGCATCGAGCTGGACTTTTCGGAGGAAATGCCGGCGGCTCCCGCTGAGCGGAAGTCCAGAGGCGAGATTTCCACTGCTGATATCAAGTTCGGCTACTGCACCGAGTTTATGGTGAACGGCGATCATGAGTTCAGCGATGAAGAGGTGGATGGGCTCCGCAGCTGGCTGAACGAGGTGGGCGATTCCATCGTATGCTTCTCGGACGAAAACATTATCAAGGTGCATGTGCATACGAATCATCCGGGCAATGCCTTCGAGAAGGGCCTGAGCATGGGCTTCCTTTCCAAGATGAAGGTGGACAACATGCGTATCGAGCATCATGAGACACTGATCAAGGATGCGTCCAAGCTGGCAGCCATGGAGAAGCTGGAGGCAGACAAGCCGAAGGCGCCGGCAAAGGAGTACGGCTTTATTGCGGTCTGTGCGGGAGACGGTCTGAAGGAGATCTTTGAGGGCGTCGGTGTGGACTATGTAATTTCCGGCGGGCAGACCATGAACCCGTCCACAGAGGATATTCTGCAGGCGGTGGAGAAGATCAATGCGAAGCATATTTATATTCTGCCGAATAATAAAAACATCATCCTGGCGGCGAAGCAGGCTGTGAGCCTGGCGGAGGACCGTGATCTGCGTGTGATTCCGACGGCGACGATTCCCCAGGGCATCAGTGCCATGATCGGCTTTAACCCGGAGGCGGATCCGGAGCAGAATGAGGCGGCCATGCAGGATGCGCTCTCGCAGGTGCGCTCTGCGGAGGTGACCTATGCTGTTCGGAATACCACGATTGAGGGACATGAGATCAGTGAAGGTGATATCATGTGCATCGGCGACAAGGGGCTTCTGGCTGTTGGAAAGAGCCTTCAGGAGGTCATGCATTCGGCACTGCAGGAGATGCTGGACGAGGATTCTGAAATTGTGACACTGTACTATGGACAGGATGTCAGCGAGGAAGACGCCGAGAAGATGAGTGCTGCCTTGCAGGAAAGCTTCCCGGAGGTAGAGCTGGAGCTTCAGTGCGGCGGTCAGCCGGTCTACTATTATTTCATTTCAGCGGAATAAAGCAGCTGCGGCGCGAAACAATTAGAAGAAAAACAGGGTGCGGTGTCGGCATTGCCGGCGCCGCATTTTGGACTGCGCAGCAGGGAATGAAGGAGAGGAAGCATGAAGCTGAGCGAGCTGAAGGGCATTGGCCCGAAAACAGAAGGCCTTTTTGAAAAGCTGGGGATCCGGACCCCCGGAGAGCTCCTCTGGTACTTTCCGAATTCCTATCTGAGCTTTCAGGCGCCCCGGAGGATTGCCGAGCTGACGGAGGGCGAGGTGCAGGCCGTCAAATGCGTGCTGCAGAGGGACGCGGCGGTGCTGTCTGTGAACGGCCGCAGGCTGACCTCTGTAACGGTACGGGATCTGACCGGCAGTCTCCGGCTCAGCTGGTTCAACGCGCCCTTTCTCCGGAGCCGGCTGAAGGCGGGCAGTGTCCTGATATTCCTGGGAAAGGTCGGCCGCTACCAGAACCAGCTCATGATGACGCAGCCGAAAATTTATGAAGCCGATGAATATGAGGCGAAGGTGGGGAGCTTTGAGCCGGTTTACAGCCAGACGAGGGGGCTCAGCAATGCCCTGATCCGGAAGGCGGTACAGCAGGCCTGGGAAATGCTTTCGGCGGGAAAGCTGGGTGAGGATCCGCGGGCCCGGGAGCTGCTGGAGGATTTTGTGCCGCAGGCACTGCTGGAGAGACATCAGCTTCCGACTATGGCTGAAGCGGTGCGGCAGATTCATTTTCCGGCCTCTATGGATATGTTTCAGCAGGCGCGGAAACGGCTGAGCTTTAATGAGCTGCTGCTGTTCTCGCTGGCGGTACTGTTCGGGAAAAGTCCGGAACGGACAGCATCGGATTTCGTGACAAGCCGGCAGCCGGCGGTGGACGGGCTGATCCGGAGGCTTCCGTTCCGGCTGACCCGGGGACAGGCGGAAGCGGTTTCTGAAATCCGTGCGGATATGTCTTCGGGACAGCTGATGAACCGGCTGCTGCAGGGGGATGTCGGCTCCGGAAAAACCATCATTGCCATGCTGGCGATGCTGGAGGCTGCGCTCAGCGGCTGTCAGGCAGCGCTCATGGCACCGACAGAGATTCTGGCGGTGCAGCACTATGAG
>CAVAXR010000246.1:0-2851 GCA_963592375.1 Oribacterium sp.
GATCAGGATAAGCACCGGCAGCACATACTGAAGGTACGGCTTCAGTGCGCGCGGCAGCTTGATGCCCTGTCCCTCGTTGCATTCGGCGAGATACTTGTCAAAGCCCCAGCCCCACTTGCTGACGCAGAAGAGCAGATAGATCAGCGAACCGATGGGAAGCAGCAGATTGCTGACGATGAAGTCCTCGGAATCCAGCACATCACGGCTGCCGATGATGTGGAGATCTGACCACAGGTTGTAGCCCAGTACACAGGGCAGGCTGGCGATCAGGATGAACAGACAGTTCACAACTACCGCGTGCTTCCGCATGCAGTGGAAGTTATCGATGGTGCTGGCCAGCAGGTTCTCAAATACGGTGATAACCGTTGAGAAGGAGGCAAAGGTCATAAACAGGAAGAAGAGCGTTCCCCAGATTCGTCCGCCCATCATGTTCATGAACACCTTCGGCAGGGTCAGGAAAATGAGGGAGGGCCCGGCATCCGGCTGTACCCCGAAGGAGAAGCAGGCCGGGAAGATAATGAGACCGGACATGATGGCCACAAAGGTATCCAGCACGCAGATCCGGATCGATTCACCGGTCAGTGTGAACTGCTTCGACATGTAGGAGCCGAAGATTTCCATGCAGGCCACACCGAGGCTCAGGGTGAAGAAGGACTGGTTCATGGCGGCCATGATCACGTTCTTGAGCCCGACTTCATTTACCCGGGAAAGGGACGGCAGAAGATAGAATTTCACGCCCTCGCCGGCACCAGGCAGCATAATGCTGTGGATCGCGAGCACGACGATGAGTGCAAGGAGACAGGTCATCATGACGGTGGTCACCTTCTCGAGACCCTTCTGCAGACCGAAGGAGCAGACCATGAAGCCGGCGAGTACGGTCACCACCATGCAGACGGCCATTTCTTCGGGATTGCCCAGCATGGCGCTGAAGACATTATCCGCTGCCTCTGCAGTGATGCCCTCAAAGCTGCCGAAGGCAAATTTAAAGAAATAGGACAGCATCCAGCCGGATACCGTGGTGTAATACATCATGAGCAGGTAGGCGCCGGCAATGGCGAACCAGCCGTGAATGTGCCATTTGCTGCCATTCGGCTCCAGCGCCTCATAGGCCTTTACGGCGCTCTGCCGGGAGGCACGTCCCGTGGCAAGCTCCATGGTGAGGACCGGTACGCCCATGATCACCAGGAACAGAAGATAGAAGAGAACGAAGATGCCGCCTCCGTTCTGCCCGGCAAGATACGGGAATTTCCATACATTGCCGAGACCGATTGCGCATCCGGCACTGACCAGAATGAAGCCAATGCGGGATTTAAAGCTTTCTCGATTGTCCATATACTCCCCCTTTGAGTAAAATTTTTAAACAAACCTAAAAAGCATAGCAGATATTCTCAAAATGTGCTATAGATTACTAGGCGTGTATGCGTGTATACATGCAGACAAGGGAGTATGGATTATGAATACATCGGTTAAGGACATGACGAAGGGCTCGCTCTGGTCGGGGATTTTTCTCTTCAGCTTTCCGCTGATCCTGTCGAATCTGCTGCAGATTCTTTTTAATATGTCGGATATCGCGGTGGTGGGACGCTTTGCGGGCTCTGCTGCACTGGGAGCGGTGGGCTCCACCACAACACTGGTGACGCTCTTTACAAGCTTTCTCATCGGCATTGGCGGCGGGGTAAATGTTGTCGTCGCGCAGGCCTTCGGCAGGGGCGAGACAAGGGATGTGCGGAAGACGGTGCATACGGCCTTTCTGCTCTGTCTTCTCATCGGACTCGCGGTGCTTCTCTTCGGCGAAGTGACGAGCCGGCTGATTCTGGAGCTTCTGAAGACGAAGGACACACTGATCGACGGTGCGGCGCTCTATCTTCGGATCTATTTCCTCGGCATGCCGGCGCTGGCCATTTATAATTACGGAAATGCTGTTTTCAGTGCGGCGGGTGACACGAAGAAGCCGCTGCTTTTTCTGTCCCTTGCCGGTGTATTGAATGTGATTCTGAATCTGTTTTTCGTCATCGTCCTAAAGATCGATGTGGCGGGTGTGGCCATTGCCAGCATCAGCGCCCAGTATTTCTCGGCGATCGCAATCATGATCGCGCTGATGCGGCTGAAGGGAGAGCACGGCTTCCGGCTGAAGTATCTGCAGCTTGACCGGCGGAAGGCGAAAACACTGCTGGCGCTTTGTCTTCCGGGCGGTGTGCAGAATGCGATCTTCCAGATGGCGAATCTTTTTGTTCAGTTCGGTGTCAACAGCTTCAGTGCCACTGTGGTGGCGGGAAATGCTGCCGCCCAGAACGCCGACGGCCTCGCCTATGATGTGATGGCGGCCTTCTATACCGCCTGCGGCAGCTATATCGGCCAGAATTACGGTGCCGGAAAGCTGGATCGTGTGAAAAAAACCTACCTGATCAGTGTTTTCTATGCATTTGCGTTCGGACTGACGATCGGACTCACACTGGTGCTTTTTGGAAATCAGTTCCTGTCGCTCTTTACGGCGGATCCGGAGGTGCTGGCCGCCGGAAAATATCGTCTCACAATCATGGGCATCAGCTACGGCTTCTCTGCACTGATGGACGGCTCCATTGCAGCCTCCCGGGGACTCGGAAAGGGCATCGTGCCGACCATCATTGTGATCATGGGCTCCTGTGTCTTCCGGATCATCTGGATCTTCACAGTATTTGCCGTCTTTAAGACGATTACATCGCTTTACCTTCTGTATATCTTCTCCTGGAGCATCACCGGTCTTGCCGAGGCCTGGTATTTCCATCGGTGCTACGGGGAGGTTTGTCGGAAAATGCTGTGATGACGGGGAGCCTGGCGGAATAAAAATTCCTTCTTGCGTGCAGTTCCGGGA
>CAVAXR010000247.1:0-2814 GCA_963592375.1 Oribacterium sp.
TTCCGAAGATGCTGCTTCGCTGGAAGCGGCTTCTGCAGGCTGCTCGTTTTGGTCAGGGACATTTTGCGAATCGCTCACATCATCCACAACCGGTTTGTCCTCGACCGGCTTTATGACCAGCAGCTCCAGCAGTACGCGGATGTAGTTGATCTGGCTTTCCCATTCTTCCTGGCCCATTTCAAGCAGGTCGCCGTTCGTGAACTGGGCAAGGGGTTCCAGCAGCGTAGTTTCGTCCATCGTGCCCAGATACATTTTGCCCTCATGCACGGTGGTCTGCCAGGTGTACTGGGTCATGTGGGTACCAAAACCGGAACCAACGCCCGTCAAGCTTTTGGGGAAGGTCACAGTGGGGTCGCCCACGACCTTCTCGACATTTTCCTCCGCATCCATACGGTACAGGTTGATGGACTGCTGCAAATTTGTGTAAAGGGTCTGGAAATTCTTGCGGGTGACCATGTTCTGCAAGGCGCTGGAAACATCGTTGTAATCGCCAATGTACAGATAATCGTCATATACCTGCAGCGTGCAGGCGCCGGCGCTCACGCGCTCTTCGTCTAAACCCAGGGCATATTTACCGTCAGGGCCTGCCAGAACGCTCCATCTCCAGTCACTGCGCTGGGCTGCGTTGCCGCCCTCGCGCAGTTCGCCGCGCACGATGGCAAAGGATGCCTTGGTGCCGGTTTCCGGGTTCTGGCTGTTGGCATCGCCCACGCACACGACCACATAGAGTTTGCCGTTATACTCCTGCACCTGATAGATGCCGCCGCCGCCATTCACATCCTGGCGGTGGATCGCAGGCTTCACGCCCAAATTGCGGAACTCTTCTTCGCCCAGAATCGTCTGGAAGTTGCCGCTGCTGGGATCATTGGAAGCTGCCAGATAGGCGCAGGTCGTGGTCAGGCCGCCTGCAATCAGCGTATCGCCAAAGAAACCGATGGCGCGGGTGCTGGTAAACACATTCGCATTCACCAGATCGCGGTAATCGTCTGCGGTTTTAATGCCGCAGTCGTAAATGCGGGTGATTTTATCGTTATTTTCCGGGTCAACTTCATACACGCAGGGGAAGCCATTCTGCATCAGCATGGCCGTGGTGATCTCCTGCTGGGTCAAGTCCTTGTTGTTGGTATCAATGCTCATGCCCACGAAATACAGTTTGCCGTTTTTCTTTGTGGAGCCGCGCAGAATGTTGATGGTACCGTCCAGGCTTTTGGCCAGCAGGATCTTGGTTTCGCCGGTCTTTACATTAAACTTATACAGAATGCCGCCTGCGTTGGCACCGTCCGGCTCGCTGACATACATATTGCCGTTATACATCACATCGATGCTGGCTTTGACCACATCCGGGTCAAGCTCGCCGAAACCGCGGGTCAAAATGGCGTTTGCGCCAAGGCCGCCATACATGGTGCCGATATAAACCCAATCGCCGTAGGTTTCTGCCGCATAGCTGTAGGACTGGCCGCGATCGCCAATGTTTTCGCCGCCCGTGCCGGGGGTATAGGTACCCACAATGCCGTTACCGAGATAATCGACTACGCCATCGTTGGTTTCCAGGCCAAAGTCAGCGTGCGAGATTTTTTCCCACTGCACATCACTGCCCCAGTAGCGGGTAGAAATGCTCTGGTTCAGCTTTTCTTCGGAATAAGTTTCCTCTGCAAAAGCCGGAAGCGCGGCTGTGCAGAGCATGGTCGTGCTCAGCAGCATGGCACCGAGCCTTTTTGCAAAAAGTCTTTTTTGCATCTTTTTCTCCTTTTTAATCGGTTTGAGGCGGTTTTTCCTAAAAACTTTTCTCTGCTTTGGGTAGCCCATCTTGCAAGCTGCTCCCAAAAGGCAACATTAATTATTAGTATACCCCCCCCCCCACAGAAAAAGTCAATAAAATTGACGAAAAAAGGCTGCTTTCCCCAAAGAGAAAGCAGCCTTTTTATATGGTACGCCCGGCATGGGCAACAGCTAGGTGGTGGAAGACCACTACGCGCTCGGCAGTAGGAAGCGTTAGCCGAAGGCAAGGGGGTCCACTGTGAGGTGGAATCTGAAGGAAGCTGGATGCCAAGGTGAGGAGTTTTGGCGGGCATACTCTCACGACCAACTGTGTTAGGTACTCATTGACATTCATCTTCATTTGGAATAACAATTAAAGATCATGTAGACAGTGCTAATTGAAAATCATCGATAAGATGCTGATTGGCACCTTTATGGATTCTGCAGCGCTCAGTGGCTGCTGGTGCGGAGCAGAATGGCTATCTTGGGCTTGCAGGGCTTGTGGTGTGTTAATTATTCGTTTTGGTTTAACCACCACGGTGTCATTGTCCGCTGCACTACGAGATTAGTTTGTGGAATTCGTAAAGAAAGCTGCTGCAAGCAGAACGCAGTTCATTGAACGATGATACACCAAGCAGTGAAACCGCTGCACCGAATTGTGACATATTCTTCCGTTCCGTGTGTTTCCACGCAAAAAAATAAAGCCCATTGGTGCGCTTGCAGACAGGGCATCGAAAGAATTCACTCCTGCTTGACTGAATAGATATTTTGCGCTAAATTATAATCTATAAAGACATAAGACACCGATGCAGACGCAGAACAAGCCGAAAGGCTTCATAAGCGGCTGCATTTTCATTTCCGGATAAGAAGGGATGGAGGCGAAGAAAAGTAGGATGACAGAAGACGCTCAAGACACCGATCCTCTGCTGCGCAGGAACTAAGCTGCGGCAAAATACTTTTCGGAGGTGCAACTTGAGCAGGCGAAAGAAGCTCATCAACAACAGCGGCATCCCGCAGCACGAGATTGAGAACATTGCCAGAATCCTGCTGCCGGAC
>CAVAXR010000248.1:0-2813 GCA_963592375.1 Oribacterium sp.
ATCTCCTGCTGTGTCATGCCAATGGGCTGGAACTGCTGCTTCAGTGCCAGTGCCTTATTGACATACTCACCCATTCCGAACATCAGAATGATCCGGTCACATACCTGTACAGCAGCCGCATGATTTCCTGCCTCTGTATACAGCACAGCCAGTTCGTAAAGCCACTTCTCATCCAGCTCGGTAGAGGTATACATTTCCAGCGCACCTGCCAGCTGCTCCGCCCGGGCTCCCTTTGCCTTCAGGATCATGTATCGCAGAAGATACTGGCGGTCGTCCTCCGGACTGGCATCGCAGAACTCATTATAGAACTCCTGCGCGCTGCGAACGTCTCCGGCCTCCAGCGAAATCTCCGACAAGCGGTACAGGAAACGCTTTCCCACCGGTGCCCGCTGAAATGCCAGCATCAGGATATCCTTGGCCTCCTCATATTCACCATTCCGCTCGTAAATGTCCGCGATGGAGGACAGCAGGTTAGCGTTCCTTACACGCCGCCAGTCAATGGTATCGGCAATCTGCATGGCAGTCTCATAGTTTCCTTCTTCTGTCAGCTTGGAAATCTGCTCTGCCTTGATATTAAACTCATACTTATCCATTGGGATCTTTTCTCCTCTTCCTTACTTTCTGCCGGCTCAAAGTTCTACTCTGCCGTCCAGTGCCCGCAGCAGCGTCACCGAATCAATGTTTTCTATGTCGCCGCCTACCGGCACACCGGAAGCAATGCGGCTCACACGAACCCCCAGTGGTTTAATCAGCTTTGTGAGATAGGTGGCAGTGGTCTCTCCCTCCAGGGAGGAATTGGTGGCGATGATAACCTCTTCCACCTCTCCCTGCAATCTCTGCATCAGCTCCTTCAGGCGAATGTCGTCGGGTCCGATGCCAAGCATCGGCGAAATGGCACCGTGCAGCACGTGATACACACCGTCGTACTTTCCCGTACGCTCATATGCACTCATGTCCCGGGTATTTTCCACCACCATGATCTGTTTGTGATCCCGCTCCGCAGATGCACAGATAGGACAGATCTCCTCATCTGTTAATGTACAGCAGATTTTGCAGTAGCGCACATTGTTCCGCGCCTGCAGAATCGCTTCGGACAATGCCTCCGCCTGCTCTTTCGGTGCATGAATAATGTGAAAAGCCAGCCGCTGTGCACTCTTCGGCCCCACACCGGGCAGCCTGGATAGCTCTGTCACCAGTCTCGCAATATCCTTAGAAAAATATTCCATCCCGCTTAAAAACCAAGTCCCATTCCGCCGGTCAGCTTACCCATCTCATTCTGAGAATCCGCTTCCATATCAGAAAGTGCCTGAT
This sequence comes from Oribacterium sp., assembly GCA_963592375.1. Lineage (GTDB taxonomy): Bacteria > Bacillota > Clostridia > Lachnospirales > Lachnospiraceae > Oribacterium. The sequence goes on from CAVAXR010000248.1 coordinate 1,312, forward strand.
TGGCTGCTGCCAGAATCATGTCCTCCAGTGTCTCCACATCCTCCGGATCCACTGCCGCGGCATCAAGCTCTACCTTCGTCAGCTTTTTCTCACCGGAAACCGTGATCTTCACTGCCCCGCCGCCAGCCTGTCCGACATACTCCTTTTTGGAAAGCTCCTCCTGGGTCTCTGTGAGCTTCTTCTGCATCTTCTGATACTGCTTCATCAGATTGTTCATATTCATACCGGGCATACCGCCCTGAAATCCATGCTTTGCCATCATTTCCTCCTCATGCTTCCTCCGGTGCTTCTGCTGAATCCACCGTTTCTACCTCGAAATTAATTTTTTCCAAATCATTATCCGCAACATAAATGGTATTTTTTGACTCGTCCCGCTCGGAATATACCGCCTGAAAAGGGATGTCCCTGCCGTATTTTTCCGAAACTACCCGGCGCAGCTCCGCAAGCGTTCTCTCGTCAGAAATTGTATTATATCCCGCTTTGCTCTTTGTCGCAATTGTCATTCCGCTGTTTTCACGATTCGGATAGACCCAGGATCCCAGCACTGCGGTGCGCGTAAGCCCGTTTGTGAGCAATGCAGCCACGGATTTCCACTCTTTTTTGAGGAGCTGCAGGTCCTCATACTGGGCCTTCGGCAGCTTCACGGTGGCTTCCTTTGGCCGGGTCTCGAAAGCATTTTCCTCTGCTTCTTCCCGGGATAATGTCTTCGTCGCGGATACACGGAAGCTTCCGCCGGCCAGCTTTCTCTCCAACTCCGCCATTCGGGCATTGAGTCCCTCGGCGCTCACATCGGTCTCCGGGTACGCAAGCTTCATAAAAGTCGTTTCGATCAGTACACGCTTCTGCATCGAGAATTTTAACTGATTGGAAAGCTCGGACAGCATCCGCACATAACGCAGCAGCTCATCCATGCTCAGCGCTTCGCTGTCCTCTCGCAGACGCTTCAGGTTTTCCCGGGACATATCCACCAGGCCTTCCAGGTTTTCCACCTTTTTTGCCAGCAGCATATTCCGGATATAAAACAGAAAATCTGCCGAAAACTGAGAAAGCTCACGTCCCTGCTCAGCCATATTCTGTACAAGCAAAAGCATTTTTTTCATGTCCTGTGCTGCCAGTGCCCGCACAAGTTCCGAAAAAACCGCAGTATCCACAGCTCCCAGAATGTCCAATGCGTCCTCATATTCAATGCGGTGATCAAACTGGAAGGCAGAACACTGATCCAGGAGACTTACCGAATCACGCATAGAGCCGTCGCCGACACGCGCAATATAGTGCAGCGCCTCATCACTCACATCGATGCTCTCTGCATCACAGATTTCCCGCAGACGTTCCGCAATAACCGGCGTTTCAATACGCTTGAAATCATAGCGCTGACAGCGGGAAAGTATCGTAATCGGCAGCTTGTTGGGTTCTGTGGTTGCCAGAATAAAAATCACATAGGACGGCGGCTCCTCCAGCGTCTTCAGAAAAGCATTAAAGGCACTGGTACTGAGCATATGTAC
>CAVAXR010000249.1:0-2800 GCA_963592375.1 Oribacterium sp.
GCCCCAAACAGCTGTAAGCCGGTCAGCAGCGGGCCCGCAAAAGTCATGATCCCGGCGGCATAGAGCAGCCGGATTCCAAGATAGAACGCAAGGTGCAGAAAATAGATCCACTCGCTCATTTTCCGGGCAGAACGGCATAACGGAGACAGCCGGCCTCCGTTCAGCTGCCGGATCAGCAGAAAAATCACTGCCGCCGTCGGCGGAGCTGCGAATCCCATGTTGATAATGTCACAGTGCGCCGCCTCCTGATAAAAAAGCCCCAGAAAAAGCAGGAGCAGAAGCAAAAGCACAGCCGCCTGTCTCCGCTGCAGACTTTGCTTTCCTTCCCGGACTGCCAGCTCTGCGCCCATCGCCACATAGAGGCTGCCGTAAAAAAGGCCGTTTCGCGGCGTCAGAAAGAGCTTATCGTAGAAGGCCATCAGCTGAAACAGCTGCTCCGGAATCCTTTCATTATAGAAGTGGTTGTCACAGATCGTGCCAAGAACGTACAGGGCCAGCGTCAGCAGCAGAATGCCGCCCTTCGGAAGCCGGCTCCTTCGCAGAAAATAAACAAACAGCACCGCAAAAATCAGCGCCGGCAGATACCAGAGCTGCAGCACCGGACCATAAAAAACAAGATAGCGCAGATAATCCAGCCACATCACAAGCCGGGACGGATAATCCCAGTTCCAGAAGCTTTGCAGCCCGTAGGGAAGGTACAGCAGATTCCAGAAAACTGTAAGCCACAGAAGATGCGCCACGTATCGCCGAAGAATCTGCCGGCTCCGGTTCGGCTCCGTCTCCAGCTTCTGAAAGAGGAAAAAGGCTGATATCATAAAAAAGAGCGGCACACCCAGGTTGGACAGGAAGCTCACAAAAAAAATATACAGCGGGCCGTCGGTACAGACAAACATCTGAATATAGTGCCGGCACGCGATCAGCAGCGCCAGCAGCAGCTTCAGAATATCCAATCCGTAGTAATAACGCTTTTCCCTCTTCATCTTCTTTCCTCTCCCCCTTTAAGCCGAAATCATTTATAGCACCGATTCCGCCTCCTGCAAAGAGGGAAATGTCTTCGGCGCAAAAGCCGGAAAAAGCCCCGGCCGAAGCCGGAGCTCTGATTGCTTTGTAGCTGACGCGCAGTCATCTATGGATCCACGCTTAGGGAAAGCTGACTCAATCAGCATTTCCTTAGTTTGCCTGCTTTTCCTTCAATGCCTTCTCAATGGCGACAGCCAGCTGGTCGGCACAGGAGGTTCCCCTGCCGCCGCAGTCATTTCCCCGCAGGATATCTGCCGCTCTCTGCGCATCCTGGCCCTCCAGAAGCTTTCCGATGGCCTTCAGGTTGCCGTTGCAGCCGCCGAAGAACTGTACATTATGCAGCTTCCCATCTTCAATATCAAAGGTAATGTTGTTGGCGCAGACCATTCTGGACGGTCTGTAAGAAAATTCTTCCATATTTTTATCTCCTCTATTCTGCAAAGTGCTGACCGCCTCCTGACAACGATCCGACACCTCTCCATATTCCTTATCCGAGCCTTGCATTCAGCTCCCGTATCGCGGAAATACAGCTATCCTCGGACTCATCCACATGATAGAGATTTCCTTCTGTCACAAAATTATAGACATAAACATTGTCCACTGTCACTCTGCCGCTCGTGCACTCAAAGCGAATACATGTGGGATTGCCGCTGACTGTCATCGTCTGTTCCGCAGTATCCTGTACGTTGTACACACGACTGTTTCCATCCAGTATCACCTTCAGCTTTCCCTTGCCTCCTAAGGTGAATCGGGCCGTAGTGGTTCTTGTGTTCTGCGTTCCTGCACTGTCGGCACAGCCCTGGGAAATGGCATCTCCCTGGGTAAGAACCGCTGCCTTCGTGCCATCCATTACCCGCACATCTGCCTTGCCTTCAAACTTCCAGCCCTGCTTTCCCAACGCAAACTGCGTATTAAAAAGCTTGTTGTTGCCATAGTCCCGGTAGGCCCAGATGCCGTATCCGTTCGTGAAGCTCTTCAGTATCTCTGCACTTCCTCGGATAAATGTCGGCTTCTCCGACTCGATAAGCTGTGCATTTCTTTCATATCCGGGCGTATTGTCTGTGAAGAGCAGCTGCTCCACATAGATTTTTTTGCCGGCCGTCTCCCGCATGCTGCCGAGGATGGACCGCATCGTGTTCAGCGCCGTACCGGCATTCAGCTTCTGAGCTTCCGTATCCTGTCCCATAGGAATCCCGTACATTGCAGAGGTATAGCTGGCATTTCCCGCACCATAGGTACACTCATGCGTCACAATCTCAGAACCGCCGTTCAGATTGTTCACGCGATCATAGTCAAGACGCGCCTCATAGGACAGGTCCGGAAAATAATTCTGGCTCTGATTCAGCAGATTCATCAGAAAACTGTCATACCAGGCATAAACAACCTTCCGTGCCTGAGAGGCCTTAGTCGGAAAATAAATATTTCCGGCATTCAGATTTTCATCATGATAGAGCTCCTTCAGCTCTTCTATCTCATAATGCGCCAGCGCAAAATCCGTATAGCCGGAAGCCTTTGCCTGACGATACCCCTCGGCATTATTGCCGTATTTGGTGGCGCCGGAATTCATAAACGTCCAGAAATCCTCCCAGGTCATGAAGCCGCCCGCAAAATTCTCATGAGCCGAAGCCCTGCTGTAGATCTTGCTCAGATAGGCAAACCACTCATTCCGGGTCTGTTCATCAAAGGGGAGCCTGTCCACCCGCGTCGCAGCGGAGGTTCCCTCCGCATAATCCCAGGTATAACCGACTCGCAGCTCTACAGAAAGCCCGTGGGTTGCAGC
>CAVAXR010000250.1:0-2792 GCA_963592375.1 Oribacterium sp.
ATATACGGTCATGACCTCATCCGCCGGCATTTCCTCAATAAGCTCTGTCTTGAACTTCTGATCTTTAAAGAGCTCCAGCGCCTCTTCCCGGGAAACCTCCTTGCGCGTCCAGTTCTCTCTTCTCTTGATGATCTCGCGCATCTTGTCCTCGATGGCCTTGTAATCATCCTGGCCAACGGTTCTCGGCAGCACGAAATCATAATACAGACCATTCTCAATCTGCGGTCCGATGGCATACTGCACCTCGCTGCCAAACAGCTCAATCACAGCCTTCGCCAGAATATGCGCCATAGAATGACGGTATACCTGCAAAAATTCTTCCTTTTCCATAAAAGACTCCTTCTCTGCCGTACTCTCCTCTGGGCCGAGAATACGAAAATTAAAAATCCCATGTGTAAAAATACACATGGGACGAATTGCTCGCGGTTCCACCCAAATTGCTGAAAATCAGCCACTCAAGGACGATAACGGTGTCACCGGATCCGATTAAGGATCTCTCCGAGGTGGTCTTCACAGATCCGATCCGCAGGACATCTCACCGGCCGTCCCTCTCTTTGGCATCTCAGAAAAGCTACTTTCCTCATCAACGATTTATATCTTATCTACAGTCTGCATTATAGGCAGTTTTCCGGTTCCTTGTCAAGAGACAGCTCCGCAACGATATCATGAATTTCCTCAAGCCCCTGCTTTGTAACCGCTGAGAACGGAATCATCACGCAGTCCTCACCGGCATTCAGCACCTTCCGGGCCTGTTCTGTCAGCTTTTTGATCTGGGAGCGCTTCACCTTATCCGCCTTCGTCAGAATCACGATAGGCTCATAGCCGGTAGCCGCCTTCAGATAATCAAACATCTGTACATCCTGCCGTGTCGGATCATGCCGGATATCCACCAGCAGAATAACCTCCTCAATGGTCTCCGACGCATCAAAATAGCGGTTGATCATACGATCCCACTTCTCCTGCTCCACCGGTCCGGTGGACGCATAGCCATAGCCCGGCAGATCCACCAGATAAAACGCATCATTTACCTGATAGAAATTGATGGTTCTGGTCTTTCCCGGCGTCTGGGATGTCCGTGCGTAGGATTTCCGGTTAATAAAGGCATTGATAAAGGAGGACTTTCCCACATTGGACCGGCCCGCCATAACGAATTCCGGCTTGCCGGTCTTTGGCAGCTCCGACTTTACGCCCAGCACATGCTCGAGATTTACGGATTTGATCTTCATCATACTCATACGTTTTCGTCACCAAGCGGCGCGCGGCGGCTCTTCCTGCGCACGCTGACATTTTCTTCGTCCTCCGGCGCACGGCGCGTAATCTCCGGCTCTCCCTTGCCTTCCGCTACTTCTCTTGTGATAGTCACGCCGCTGATATCCGGCTCGGACGGAATATCGTACATGATGTCCATCATCATGTCCTCCATAATGGAGCGAAGTCCTCTTGCGCCGGTTTTCCTCTCCACAGCCTTCTCTGCGATGGCCTCCACCGCACCGTCTGTAAAGCTCAGCTTCACATTGTCGATCTCAAAGAGCTTCTGGTACTGCTTCACCAGTGCATTCTTCGGAGTTGTCAGAATCTGCTTCAGGGTATGTACATCATGGCTGGTCAGCTCTACGTCGATCGGCACACGTCCGATAAACTCCGGGATCAGGCCAAACTTCACGAGATCCTCCGGCTGAACCTGCCGCAGCACATCATCGTAGTTTTCCTTGTTTTTCTCCACAATTTCAGCGCCAAAGCCCATAGATCCGGCCGCAATACGCTTCTCAATGATATGCTCGAGGCCGTCAAAGGCACCGCCGCAGATAAAGAGAATATTGGTGGTATCGATCTGAATGAGCTCCTGCTGCGGGTGCTTCCGTCCTCCCTGCGGCGGCACCGAAGCCACGGTGCCCTCCAGGATCTTCAGCAGCGCCTGCTGCACGCCCTCACCGGATACATCTCTCGTGATGGAGACATTTTCCGACTTCTTCGTAATCTTATCGATCTCATCGATATAGATAATGCCGACCTCGGCCCGCTTAATATCGTAATCCGCAGCCTGGATCAGCTTCAGCAGAATGTTCTCCACATCCTCGCCGACATAGCCCGCCTCTGTCAGTGCCGTTGCATCCGCAATGGCAAAGGGCACGCCCAGAATTCTCGCCAGCGTCTGTGCCAGATAGGTCTTTCCGGTACCCGTCGGTCCGATCATCAGAATGTTGGACTTCTGTACATCAATGTCCTTGATTTTGGACGTAATGCGCTTGTAGTGATTATATACCGCTACCGAAAGCACCTTCTTCGCCTCATCCTGTCCGATGACATACTCATCCAGGAACTCCTTGATCTCACGCGGCTTCAGAAGATGAATGCTTTCCGCATCCACCAGGCCTTCCATGTTCTTCTCTTCGTTCAGAATTTCCTGACAAAGCTCCACGCACTCGTCGCAGATATAGCTGTTGCTCAGACCGGCGATCAGCTTATGCACCTGCTTGGCGGACTTGCCGCAGAAGCAGCATCTGACCTTGTCCTCAGATTTCATTGGCATCCTTTTCTTCCCCTTTATCTACTCACTGCGCCCTGGTCTCTGGAGCGGAAAATGTGGTCAACAATTCCATACTCCAGGGCCTGCTCTGCCGTCATCCAGTGGTCACGCTCTGTATCCTGTGCCACCTTCTCCACCGGCTGGCCGCAGTTTGCCGCCAGAATCTCATTCATATGCTGCTTCGTGCGAAGAATCCACTCCGCTGTAATCTGAATCTCTGTTGCCTGACCCTGGGCACCGCCGGAGGGCTGATGAATCATAACCT
>CAVAXR010000251.1:0-2775 GCA_963592375.1 Oribacterium sp.
ATGTTCGTGCTGTTCGACGTGGATAAATTCAAGCGAATCAATGATGTCTATGGACACGGCGTGGGAGATCAGGTGCTGACTGCCATTGCTGCGGCGATGAAGAAGGTGCAGAAAGGTCAGGATGTCGTTATGCGCCTTGGCGGAGATGAGTTTGCGGCATATTTTGAAGGCGTTGAGGATCATCAGGGAGGACGTGAGGTCATTGACGCACTTCTGAAGGAGATTGCCGCCATCCGGATTGAGCCGATCCGGGAGGAGATCAGCGTCAGCCTGGGAGCGGTTATGTATGAGCCGGGTCTGGATTTCTACCAGGCGTATCACAGGGCGGACAAGGGCGTGTACGAGAGCAAGCTGAACAAGGGTGTTAGCGTCGGGCGATAATCGCCAGCCGAAGGCGGCGACAAATCGCCATTACAAGACGGCATAAATCGCCAGTCGGTTTAAAAAAGCCATTGAGATCCTATGACGTTGATCTAAACTGATGTATGACCAATGCATCAGCCATAGACACACATATGGAAAAAAATCTCAATGACTATAAGAAGATAATAGCACAAGCGTTAGATGAAATGAAGAAGGCACAGGAAACCGCTTTCTCACTGGAATCGGTGAATCTTGCGGAACTTCAGCGAATGACCGGCATCAGCCGGGCTAAACTTCGTCGCTTGAAAGAGAATCAGTTTGAGGCTCTTCCTGATAAGCGATGTGGGAGAAAAGCGCCGAAGACCAAGTTGACCGGTTATACGGATTACATCGATGCTCTGCTCAGAAAGGATGTGACAAACTCAAGTGTAATTTTTGATCGACTGTTGGAACAGGGATATCAGGGAGGCTTGACCATTATCAAGGATTACATCCGCTCTCACAAGTACCTGGTTCCACCAAGGCGGCATGTAGTGATGCCTCAAGGAAATCGTGGTAGGCGCTATGCTTCAGAACCAGGCGAATGCTATCAGATGGATTGGGGCTTCGTGAATGTTGATGATGGGAACGGCAATACGACTCAAATCGCATGCTTTGCCATGATCTGTCACTGCTGTGGAAAGCGCTATGTTGAGTTCTTTCCAAATGCCCGGCAGGAAAACCTATTCATCGGAATGATTCATGCGTTCCTGTTTATGGGTATTCCGAAGAAGGTACTGACAGACAACATGAAGAGTGTAGTGATCAGCCGGGACCAACAGGGAAAGCCAATCTGGCAGCACGATTATGAACTCTTTATGGGAAACATAGGATTCGACACCAGCCTTTGCAAACCGAGGCACCCATTTACAAAAGGCTCCGTAGAGCGCCTGGTACGCTTCGTGAAGGAGAACTTCCTTCAGGGCCGTGTATTCCGAGAACTTACCGATCTGAACTATGAGGCAATCGAATGGTGCAACCGTCAGAACAGCGCTTACCATAAGGGCGTGGACTGCACGCCGGATATAAAGCATCAGCAGGCATGTATGCTGACCGCATGTCCTCTGGAGAAAACTCCCGAATTGAACTTCTACCTGTGCCCGGAACGAGCGATTTCGTTTGATGGGTTTATCAGCTATGAAGGCCGACGGTTTGGTGTTCCCTACTGGTACACAGAGAAGACATGCCGGATTCATCGGGATGGCTACTATCTAGAAATCTATGACACTTCTATGACCAGGCTTTTATGCCGGCATGATGTTACATGGAGCAGAAAGGACAGCTTCTGCAAGGATCAGTACAGCAAGGATGAACCGGCCGAATCCCCGACAGCACCGGTTCATACACATATCCAGCAGGTTGTCCAGATCACACCGGATACTGCGTTTTCACGCTTCAACTTTGAGGAGGTGGGAGCCGATGAATGATTCTGCTTTCGAAATGATCGGTGAAGCCGCTGCATACCTGAAGCTGGACCTGAAGGCTGCGGATGTGGCAGCACTGGCTACAAGGGAAAACTGGTCGGAAGACCATTTACAATCCGTTTCTGACATGTTCATTTTCATGAGGAAACAGAAAGAAGAAAAAACGGTCCAGACTCTGCTACGTATGAGCCGTCTGCCACTCAAAGAACCTAAAACATTTCAGAATTTTGACTTCAGTCAGGTCCAGGGAAAAGAGGCAGAAATGCTTCAGAACCTGTCAACGCTGGCCGCATTACACGGACGGAGGAATCTGGCGTTCATCGGCCCTCAGGGAGTCGGCAAAACTCATCTCGCCATGGCATTCGGCCGTGCCTGCTGTGAGAACGGTTATAAGGCTTACTTTCTGAAAGCTTCCGAGCTGAATCAGAAACTGACTGATGCCCTAAAGTACGGGCATGAGAGTTCAACGATCAATGGTTTGGTGAAACCGTCATGCCTGATTATAGATGAAATCGGCCGATGTGAATTCAACAAGACGAATACGCGGATGTTTTTCGACATAATCGACCGTCGCTACAACAAAGAAGGGCCGAATGCTTTGATTATGACCAGTAACTTTCAACCTTCTAGATGGGGCGAGTTCTTTGGCGAAGATTCTTCACTATTATGCTCGTTGGACCGTATCTTCGATACAGCGACCGTATTCAACATCAAAGGTCAGAGCTATCGAGGAAAGCAGCTTCAGACTGTAACATTAACGGCCGGACAGATGGCTGCGTTGCCAAGGGAAAGTAGATAAAAGAAAGGAGCAGCTGATACATTGGTCTTTTTAATCCGACTGAATTGGCGGTTTTAATCTGACTTTTCATTGGCGATTATCGCCCGCCGTTAACATCATTTCAGTAACATGCGAGAAAAACCGACAGATTGGGAACAAAAAGGGGAGTGG
>CAVAXR010000252.1:0-2770 GCA_963592375.1 Oribacterium sp.
GAAAGAGAATTTGTCTGATCGCTGCTTCTCTCGCCGTCCTGCTTCTGCTGGGCGGCTGCGGAAAGAAGCAGACAGGTGCCGTGAAGCGTATTCAGGCGGCCGGTGTGATGAATATCGCGGTCTGCAATGCGGATCATAAGGCGGCCGCGCTGCAGGAAAAGGAGGAGCAGCTGCTCAATCAGCTGGATTCTCTGCTGGGCGCAGAGGGAAATGTCATCTTCGCAGAGACGCCGGCAGAGGCCCTGGAAAAGGTGAGCAGCGGAGAGGCGGATATTGCCATCGGTGCGCTGACCGCAGAGGTGCTGGAATCCGCTGAGGAGCGGAAGGCACTGGAGACGACGGATCCCTACATGCAGAGCCGGCTCATGGTGGTGACGAAGCGGGGAGACTACTCCGACTGCGAGGCGGCCTTTGCGGACCGTATACTGGCGGTTTCCACAGAGCTGGTGAACGATCGGAACAGCTATGCTTCGGCCGGGATCAGCAGCGGCAGCCTTTCGGAGAGCAGCGTGGAGGATGTAAAGGCATCGCTTCTGAACGGCGGTGTTGATGGCTTCATCTGTACCCGCGGAGAGGCGGAGACACTGCTGAACGGCTGCGGCGGCACGCTGCAGGCCCAGGCGCTGAGCAATCAGGACCCGCAGCAGTATGTGGCAGTGGTGGCTGCAGGAGACAGTCAGTTCCTGAGCGGTATCAATCAGGTGCTGGCCGGTCTGGAAAGCAGCGCCGGAAGTGAAAGCAAGCAGTGAGGTAGATAGAATTCATGGCATATTTTGACAGTGCGAAAAACAGAACACTGTGGAAGGAAGAGCTCGACAGACTGCGGCAGGAAAAGGAAAAACGGCAGCAGCGGGGCTTCCAGCCGAATGATCAGGACGGAGAGGCACTGATGATGGACAGCAGCAATCCCCATCGGGTACGCATAAATTTCCGGCAGCTGGAGGCGGAGCTGAACGCCAGGCGGCAGCAGCCGTCAGGCCGGGAACGTTCGGAGGAGAGAATGCCCTCTGCGGAGCGCGCTCTGGGCCGATCATGAGATCGGAGAGAACGGCGGGGAAACCCTTTTTCGGGCGCTTTCGGCGGTGGCTTCCGGCTTTTCTGCTCTGCGGACTGCTTTTCAGCGGCAGGGCCTGTGCGGAACCGGCGGAGGATACCTTCACTGAGGAGGATTTTGCCGCACTCAGCGAAGAGGAACAGGAGGCCGCGGTACAGCAGGTGCTGGACAGCTATCGTCTGACGGAGACGGGAGATTCGGCAGCGGCCGCGGAAAGCCTGCTTGTGACGGAGCCGGAGCTTGTGCTGGGCTATGATGCAGAGAGCGGGAATTATGTTTATACGCTGCCGGACGGCAGCAGCTTCGAAATGAACGTGCCGGAGGCTGCGGTTAGCTCGAAGGCCGTGCAGCTGAAGCTGCCGGCCGAATGCACGGTGCTGAGCGTGCTGCGGGACGGCGAGCCGCTCTATACGGCGACGGACACAAAGCGCTTCACGGAAACGGGCAGCTACGTGCTGACGCTGTATAAGCAGAAAAGCATTCTGGACGAAAGTCTTCTGTCGGAGGACGACACAGACAGCGGCATGGAAGGCATTTACAGCTTCCAGCTGCATTTTCAGATCTGTGACAGCGTGAATAACCTGCTGGAGGTGGTGAATGCACCGAAGGATTTCGAAATCACAGCGGTGAGCCGGAACGGAAAGCGCAGCTTACTGCAGGAGGATACTTACTTTCTTCCGGGAGACGGCAGCTACAGCATAGAATGTACGTCTCTTAAAGACAGTGCGATCCGGTATGAGCTTCGCTTCACCCTGGATGTGACGCCGCCGGTTCTCAGCTTTTCGAAGGATCTGCACGGGAATGTGATAAAGGCACCGCTGGAGGTCAGCTCAGGTGAAGCCTGTACGGTGGAGGTCATGCACGGCACGGAAAACTACTGGCTGTCGCAGGACAGCCGGCAGAAAATATCGGATACACTGGAGAACGGCGGCAGCTATCATCTGACGGCGACGGATGCGGCAGGAAACAGCCGGGAATATGTATTCCTTCTGAAGGGCAGCAGCAGAATCGGCGGCGCGCTTCTGATACTCGGCGGCTTCATGCTCCTTGGTATTCTGGCCGGCACGGCCTACGGCAAAAGGTTCCTGATCGGTTTCATGCACTGAGCTGCAGGGAACACAGCGGATGCTGTTTGGCAACGCATCGCCACATCGATTCACGCCTTATCCGCCACCAGAAAAATCTCATAAAAGCTTCGTCGAGCAAGCTCTGCTCCGCATTTTATGGATTTTTCTGGTGTTGCTAAACAATTACACAAAATGGTAACTTATGGACTGCTGGGAAGCAGCCCGCCACATATATTTATGCACAGGGAATGTGCAGGAAGGAGAGCATATGCTTAACAATTTGATGTTTACGCTTTTGACCAAGATTGACACATCTGTGGCAACCAGCACAGCCGGAGATAATCCGTTTAAGAAGATGGGTACCCCGATCCAGGGGCTTATCAGCATGGCCCTGACGCCGACGCTGGGAATTGTAGGTGCGCTGGGCGCCATCTATTGTGTGATTCTGGGGGCAAGACTGGCAAAGGCTGATGAGCCGCAGGAGCGTGAGAAGGCAAAAAAGTCACTGACCAATGCTATTGTTGGTTTTGTTCTGATCTTTGTGCTGCTGGCCGCACTGAAGGTTGGCATGCCGGCATTTTCGAACTGGTATAACAACGTGGGCTGAGCAGCTGAGGAAACGCTTTCATCAGCGGTTCCTTGAACAATT
>CAVAXR010000253.1:0-2769 GCA_963592375.1 Oribacterium sp.
GGCTCGGACTGGTGGTGACGGATGAACAGCATCGCTTCGGCGTGAAGCAGCGGCAGGCACTTTCGGAAAAGGGCGGCAGTCCGCATACGCTGGTGATGTCGGCCACGCCCATTCCCCGGACGCTGGCGATGCTGGCGTACGGAGACCGGAAGGTTTCCCGCGTCACGGAGCTTCCGGCGAACCGGCTGCCGATTAAAAACGCGGTGGTCTCGGAGGGGGATCGGGAAAAATCCTATCGGTTTATTTACCGGCAGCTGCAGCAGGGGCGGCAGGCCTATGTCATCTGCCCGATGGTGGAAGCCAATGACACGCTGGAGCTGCAGAACGTAGCGGAATATGTGCGGAAGCTGCGGGGGATTTTTCCAAGGACGGTGCGGATCGAGGGTCTGCACGGAAAGCTTAAACCGAAGGACAAGGAAGAGATCATGGGCCGCTTTTTGCGGGCGGAAATCGATGTTCTGGTCTCCACCACGGTGGTGGAGGTGGGTGTGGATGTGCCCAATGCGACGGTGATGCTGGTGGAAAATGCAGAGCGCTTCGGGCTTGCGCAGCTGCACCAGCTGCGGGGCAGAGTCGGGCGCTCGGATCTGCAGAGCTACTGTATCTTTGTGGATGCGAAGAACTCGGCTGTCTCCCGGAAGCGTCTGGAGATTCTGGCGCATTCCAATGACGGCTTCCATATCGCGGAGGAGGATCTCCGGCTGCGGGGACCGGGTGATATCTTTGGTATCCGGCAGTCCGGTGAGCTGGGATTTTCGATGGCGGATGTATATGAGGACCGGGAGCTGCTGGAGGCGGCTGCGGAGGACGCCCGCGGGCTGCTGGCCGGAGATCCTGCGCTCTCAGAGAGCGGGCATGAACGTCTGCGGCAGGAGCTGCTGGGCTATCTTTCGGAGAGCGAGGTGCTGTGAGCCGCCGGGCGGCCCGGCTGCTGTGCCGAAGACATTTCCCCGGGATACGATAAAAAACTTTACAAGGGCCTGAACGCTCATATATGATATAAAAATCACAGATGCAAGAAAGGAAATTCTATGAGAGTAATTGCCGGCAGTGCGAGACGCCTGACCTTGAAAACCATTGATTCCATGGATACACGGCCCACGACGGACCGTATCAAGGAAACACTTTTTAATATGATACAGTTCGATATTCCGGGCTGCGATTTTCTGGATCTGTTTGCGGGTTCGGGCGGCATCGGCATCGAGGCGCTGTCGAGGGACGCGAGGAGAGCGGTTTTTGTGGACAACAATCCGAAGGCAGCGGCCTGCATCACGGAGAATCTGGAGCATACGCGCTTCACGGACAGAGCACAGGTGATTTCCGGTGATTATATGACGGCTCTCAACCGGCTGAAGGGAAAGGGATATCATTTCGGCATTGTGTTTATGGATCCGCCCTACAAGAAGGGGCTGGAGCGAAAGGCGCTTCGTCTGCTGCATGATATGGACTATGTAGATGATGACACACTGTTTATTGCAGAGGGCGCGCTGGAGGATGATTTCTCGGATCTGGAGGCTCTCGGCTATGAAATTGTCCGGGAAAAGCTGTACAAAACGAACAAGCACGCCTTCCTTCGCAAAGCAGCAGGGCACGAGGAGTAAGGAAATGAAGATCGGAATCTACCCGGGTTCCTTTGACCCGGTGACGATGGGGCATCTGGATATCATCAGACGCAGCGCCAAGGTGGTGGACCGGCTCATCGTCGGTGTGCTGGTCAACAGCGCAAAAAGCCCATTGTTTTCAATGGAAGAACGTGTTAGAATGATTCAGGATTTGACCAAAGATCTGGAAAATGTGGAGGTCAGATCCTTTGACGGCCTGACAGTGGATTATGCGCATCGGTGCGGTGCAACCATCATTGTCCGCGGCCTTCGTGCAGTTACAGATTTCGAATATGAACTTCAGCTGGCCCAGACCAACAAGGCTGTGGCCCCGGATATCGACACGATTTTTTTCACAACAAACCTGAAGTATTCGTATCTCAGCTCCAGTATGGTGAAGGAGATTGCCAGCTATAACGGCGACATCAGTGCCTTTGTGCCGGAGCTTGTGGCAGAACGTATTCGGGAACGGATGCAGGAGCGGAAAGCGGAGCAGGCAGCCCTGGAGCAGAAAGAGAAGAAGACACAGGATGAGGTGTGAAGATAAATGAGCAGAATTGAACAGCTAATCGGAGAAATTGAGGAATACATTGACAGCTGCAAGTACCAGCCGCTGTCCAACACGAAGATTCTGGTGAACAAGGAAGAGATGGAGGAGCTGCTGGTGGAGCTTCGCCTGCGGGTTCCGGATGAAATCAAGAAATATCAGAAGATCATATCCCAGCAGGATGCGATTCTGAGCGATGCCAAGAGTCAGGCAGAGAGCATTGTGGCGGATGCCAGACAGAAGACAGAGGAAATGCTTTCTGAGAACGAGATCATGCAGCAGGCCTATGCACAGGCAAATGCACTCGTGCAGCAGGCACAGGCGCAGGCCGACACCATTGTGAACAACGCGGTATCCGATGCAAACAGCATCCGTACCAATGCCATTCGCTATACGGATGATATGCTGGCGAGCCTTGAGGCAATTCTCAGCCATTCCATGGACGGCGCCCAAACCCGTTTCAATGATCTGATGAGTTCTCTGAAGGGAACCTACGACATCGTAAGCACCAATCGCCGTGAACTGTCCCAGTCCTTCAGCGGACAGGCAGAGGAGCCGGTACAGGTAGCAGAAGAAGAGGAAGCTGCTCCGGCGGAAGACGCAGAATAAAAAAGAGGGGAT
>CAVAXR010000254.1:0-2766 GCA_963592375.1 Oribacterium sp.
CACTTCGGCGGAATCCTGCAGCGAAGCCTCAGCCCTACTGGATCAATACCAGCGGAAACGGGCTGGTGAAACGATTTATCGATAAGGCAGACAAAACGACCCGGACGGAGATCGAGAGGCTGCTCGCCGGGGAAGCGATTGAAAAGCGGATCCGTCTGGATCTCACCTATGATGAAATCGATACCAGCATTGACAATCTCTGGAGTGTGCTGTTCACCACCGGCTACCTGACGCAGCAGGGAGAAGCGGAGGACGGCGTTTACAAGCTGGTGATTCCGAACCGCGAGGTGCGGGAGGTCTTCAGGCTTAAGATTCAGGAGTGGTTTAAGGAAGTTACGGTCGGAAATACCGCGCAGATCACGGCTTTCTGGCAGGCCTTCGAGGAAGGTGATACGGAGGCCATCGAAAAGTATCTCAACCGGACGATGAGCAATTCTATCAGCGTGTTTGACACGAAGGGACAGGAGGCGGAGAAGGAAAATGTCTACCACACGCTGCTGGTGGGGCTTCTCTCCGGAAACGGGGACTGGCTCGTGAAGTCGAACGTGGAAGCCGGAGATGGCTTCGCCGACATTATCATCGAAACGGATGACCCGGATGCCGGCATTGTGGCGGAGCTCAAGTACGTGAAGAATATGGACGAGCTGGACAGGGCCTGTGATCGTGCGCTCGCGCAGATCCGGGAGAAGCATTACGCGGATTACCTGCTGAATGAGCTGCGCGAGGATGTCCGCAGCTACGGCATCGCCTTCTGCCGGAAACGCTGCCGGGTGAAGACGGAAGGCCGCCCGCTTATGGTTTGACATCTATTCTGCGGGATGCTACTATATTTTGGCTAATGTCTTTGTATACAGGTGGGGGGGAGCGCTGCCGGCTTTGCTGCGTACGATCGTCCCGGCCGTTTCGGTAATGGGAGAGAAGAATGAACGAGGAAATGAAACCGCTTTGTGCGGAGGACGAGGAGCAGGAGATCAATCTGATCGAGGTGCTGGTGCAGCTGCTTCGGGGATGGAAGCGGATTCTGCTCTGCGCAGTGGTGCTGGGTGCATTGCTGGGCGGCTTCCGCGCAGTGAAGGGACTGCAGTCTCTTGGCAATGCGGAGGCTGTATTGCAGGCGGCTGATGAGTATGATAAGGCACTGGAGGCCTACAACAGCCAGAAGGCGCTGATCGAGAGTCAGATCGAAAGCACAACGGAGAGCATTCAGCAGAATGAACAGTACCGCCAGAATTCCGTTTTGATGCGGCTGGATCCCTATAATTATGCCCAGGCCAGTGTGTCCTGGTATGTAGATGCGCACTACACCGTGGATCCGTCCAGCAGTGTGCAGAACACAGATCCCTCCGAGAGTCTCGTGCGGGCCTATGAGGCAAAGCTGCAGAGTGCAGATTTCTACCAGTTTCTGGCAGAGAAGCTTGGCGGGGAGCTGGACAGCCGCGGGCTGCAGGAGCTGATCTCTGTGATGGCAGAGCGGGATACGCGCATGCTCACCATCTCGGTAGCAGCAGAGGATCTGGAACAGGCGCAGGCCATCGAAACCGCTGCCGAGCAGTATGTGACCGCCCAGAAGGATGTTATTTCTGAGAAGATTGCGGCGCATGATCTGCAGCAGCTCTCGGCATCCAGCTACTGGGTGCGGAACACAGAGGCGAAGGATGGCGATACCACGCTGAATGCCAAGGACAACACCGTGGCATCCAAGCAGCAGAATTTCGAGGACAGTCTGGACAGCTTGAATCAGAAGCTGAAGGAGCTGCAAACCCAGGAGGAAGAGCTGAAGGAACCGGAAAAGAGCAGCCTCAGCAAGAGCAGTATTCTGAAGGCAACGGTAAAGTTCGGCGCTATCGGTGTCTTTGCGGGCGCATTCCTGGCCTGCGGCTGGATCTTCCTTGTGATGCTCCTTGCGGACAGCTTTACGGATGAGCAGGAGCTGCAGCAGCGCTGCGGCATCTTCCTCCTGGGCAGTCTGCGACGCTTCCCGAAAAAGGGTGCAGTACAGCGGCTCTGCGGCGTACTTTCCGGTGACGATGAGCGGCAGAGCAGCCTTCCGGAGCTTGCGGCGCTGGCAGACGCCAATGTACAGTCCTGTCTCGCACAGCGCGCTGCGGCTGGCGCAGAGGTATGGCTTGCCGGCAGCAATGCAGCGAAGCTCACGGAACTCGCAGAGGCGCTGAATGCGGCGGCCGGTACCACACGCTACTTCGTCTGCGGCGACATTCTGAAGGATGGCAGGGCCGTTTCCATGCTGCCGGAAAAGAAATATACGGTGGTTTGTGAGGAGAAGGAGAAGATTTCCCGGACAGCACTGAGCAATGCCCTTGCAAAGCTGAAGCGCCTCGAGGTGCCGGTGCTCGGCTTCATTTCCCTGTAAAGTATTATGAAAAGAAAAAAACTGGAATTTACGATAACGATCTGCATCTATCTCGTAACGGCAGTTGTGAGCGCTCTGCTCGCAATTGCCGTGCTTTCGATGCGGCACAAGCTGACGCCGAGCTTCCTGGGCGGAAACATCTTTGAAACGGCAATCCTGCCGGCTGTGCTGGCTGAGGTGGTGGTCTGCTTCTTCTTCCTCTATGACGGGCAGTATTCCTTCCACCGGGTGCATCTTTTTCGCTGCATCTGGCGCGGGATAATGTCTTCGGCCGTATTTGCCGGGATCTGGGCGGCAATCCTGCTGATCCAGAAGAATGAGATTACGGCTTCCCGCTATTTCTTTGTGGCGACCATCATCTTCCATCTTGTGATTCTTTCCGCGCTGCTCTGGGC
>CAVAXR010000255.1:0-2715 GCA_963592375.1 Oribacterium sp.
CCTCTGTACTGTTCGCACTAACCACATCAGCAAATCCATCATCAGGCTTTGCATCGCTAACCTTACCATAAGCCTTGATACTAGCGGAATTAGCAGTTGCTACAGTTCCCGAAGCAGCATCATAATAATAAGTATGCGAAGTAGCCAATCCTGTATTCTTATCCTCCGCTGTCAGCGCTGCGGCTACGGCTGCGGCCTTTGCGGATCTCTCATTTGCAAGGTCGGTTGCGACTCTTGCCTTACGAAGCTGTGCGGTGAAGATGGGGATGGATACCGCTACGAGTACACCGATGATGGCTACTACTACCAACAGCTCTGCCAGTGTGAATCCCTTTTTGTTGTTTAACTTCTTTAACATACTCTTTCTCCTTTTCCTAGCTGGGCAACGCCCGTTTATTGTGAACATTTTTATATTGAAGCCTTGCGGCTTGCAATCGAATTTAGATCTCGCGCTGTAAAGCGACATCTTTGCTTCATATCTCCCGGCTTCGCCGGTCGTTCAGCACTTACATCAGATCGTACATCGTGAAGATCGGAAGGTAGATTGCAAATACAATGAAGCCTGCGAAGATGGCCAGCATGATGAGCAGCGTGGGCTCAAGCTTTGCGATGGCCTGCTTGGTGGCGTGGTCTGCTTCATTGGAGAAGTAGTCACCGACAACTCCGAGTGTCTGATCCAGCTCACCGGTTTCCTCTCCGACGGAGCACATTTCCTTCAGGTTCGCCGGGAAATATTTTGCATCCCGGATGCAGGTTCCCAGGCTTCTGCCTTCCTCTATCTTGCCGATCATATTCTCGACATCCTGCCGAAGAAGACGATTGTCGATGGTTCTTGCCGTGGTGGCTGCCGCTCTGTCCAGCGTTAATCCGGATCCGAGCATCACCGACATGGTGTTGGCGAACTGTGCTGCGCCGTTCATCACATTGATCTTTCCGACCACCGGAAGATTCAGCATCAGCATCGATGCAAATCTTTCGCCTTTTTCTGTCTTCCCGAAGAATTTCCAGAAGATGATGAACCCTATAATTACCATGATCATCAGTAACCACCACTTCGCGAAGAAGTTGGAGCAGTTAATCATGATCTGTGTGATCAGAGGAAGCTGCCCGCCCAGGTCGGCAAAGGTAGATGCCAACGCGGGGATGACCTTGGCCATGACAACGATCAGAACCACGATAGCGACGCATACCACAAAAATCGGATATGTCATTGCACTTCGGATTTTTTCGGTTGTCTTATAGCTCTTTTCGTAATAGGTCTGCAGCTTCTCGAAGCTCCTGTCCAGCGTACCGGACTGCTCACCTGCTCTCACAGTTTCTATAAAGGTGGGCGGAAAGCTTTCTCGATATTTGTCGAAGCAGCTGGCAACCATGTTTCCAGCCGCCGTATCCTCGGCTACCTGCATCAGGATTTTCTTCAGCTGCTTGTCCTCTGTCTGACGGGAAATCATGTCCATCGCACGAACAATCGGCATTCCTGATTTCAAGGTAATTGCAAACTGTGAACACATCAGCGCCAGCGATTTGGACTTGATCTTCTTGCTGCCAAGCTCCATCGTCATCAGCTTCTGCATTCTGCTGTTATGTACAGGTTTCAGACTCTTGATGATCGGATACTGATCACGAATCTGAAGCATCGCGCCATATTCATCCATGGCCTGCACCATTCCATTCGCTTCGGCACCGTTTGCAGTGAGGGCTCTGTAGGAATAAGACATCATGATCGTATCACCTCACTTTCAACCTCTTCTATTGTTATGTACATTCATTCAAGAAACATCGATTACTGTTATTTTTGATTTCTCTCTTTGTTTCTTGTATCTTTATTTTATCAATAAATCGAACAAAGTCAATACATTTCTTTAAATATTTGCATCTATTTTTCACGTGAAATTTATATTTTTAATGTTTACTGTTATTTTTAAGCATTTACAAGCTGCTGACTCCACTTTTTTAAGCATAGAAAAAGGAGGCAGTCATAACCGCCTCCTATGTTCTGTTCTGTTTTATTAAAAATTCATGTAGCAAACAGGCCTGCATCATTTTTAATGTTTTCAGTTTTGGGCTGATCGCTTAAAATCGCAGCCGCTTCTTCAGAAGCTCCGGATCCCGGCAGGCCCGCATGGCCGTCTCCGGCAGGATGATGCCGTCCATAACCAGCTTCGAAAGGCAGTTGTCCATGGTGACGGAGCCCTCCTCCGAGCCGGACAGGAGAAAGCTCTGCATCTGGGGCGTCTTACCCTCCCGCACGAGATTTGCCAGTGCCGTATTCATCATCATAAGCTCGCAGGCCGCCACCCGGCCGTGTCCGTCCGCCTTCGGCAGAAGCTGCTGCGCCAGCACCGCCTTCAATGCCGCAGACAGCTGGATCCGAATCTGCGGCTGTCGCTCCGCCGGAAATACACCGACTATGCGATCGATGGTCTCTACCGCAGAGTTGGTGTGCAATGTGGCAAAAACCAGGTGTCCGGTCTCTGCCGCGGTCAGCGCCGTTTCAATCGTATCGAGATCCCGCATTTCCCCGATGAGGATCACATCCGGGTCCTCGCGAAGTGCCGCCCGGAGACCATCCGCATAACTTGCCGTATCAATGCCGATCTCCCGCTGGTTGATCAGCGCCTTGTCCGGCACATACAGGTACTCAATGGGATCCTCCAGTGTCAGAATGTGCTGAGACCGGCTTTCATTGATCCTCTGTAGCACGGCGGCCAGTGT
>CAVAXR010000256.1:0-2699 GCA_963592375.1 Oribacterium sp.
GCAAAAAGGACTTTGAGACTGCCCGCAGAAAAAAGTTCTGCGCACGAATTGCTACTGGTGATTACGATGCAGTTATTATCGGGCATTCCCAGTTTGAGAAAATTCCGGTGTCCGCAGAACGGCAGGAGCGGATTTTGACTGCCCAGATTGATGAAATCGAAAACGCCATTGCTGAGATGAAATCCCAGAATGGCGAACGTTTTTCTATTAAACAGATGGAAAAGACCCGGAAAGGATTGGAGGCGAGATTAGAGAAACTCCGGGCAACCGACCGTAAGGACGATGTGATTACCTTTGAGCAGCTGGGCGCAGATCGACTGTTCGTAGACGAGGCACACGCGTTCAAGAACCTGTTCCTCTACACAAAAATGCGCAATGTCGCAGGCTTGTCCACTTCGGAAGCGCAGAAATCTTCGGATATGTTTATGAAGTGCCAGTATATGGACGAGTTGACAGGCGGGCGCGGCATCATTTTCGCGACCGGCACCCCGGTCAGCAACAGCATGACGGAGCTTTACACCATGATGCGGTATCTCCAGTACGGCACATTGCAGCAGAAAGGGCTGACCCATTTCGACAGCTGGGCTTCAACCTTTGGTGAGACCACCACGGCCATTGAACTGGCACCGGAAGGAACCGGATACCGGGCAAGAACAAGATTTGCAAAGTTCTTCAACCTGCCGGAGCTGATGAACATGTTCAAGGAAGTGGCGGATATCAAGACCTCCGATCAGCTGCATCTGCCGGTGCCGGAGGCAAAGTTTGAAACCGTGGTGGTGCAGCCGTCGGAGCATCAGCAGGCGATGATGGCGGAGCTTTCGGAACGGGCGGCGGCTGTGCATTCCGGTGTGGTAGACCCGTCGGTCGATAACATGCTGAAAATCACATCGGACGGCAGAAAACTGGGATTGGATCAGCGGCTGATGAATCCGCTCCTGCCGGATGACCCCAACAGCAAGCTCAACGCCTGTGTGCGGAATGTGCTTCGTATTTATGAGGAAGGACAGTCGGAGAAGCTGACCCAGCTGCTGTTCTGCGACCTCAGCACACCGAAGAACGATGGAACCTTCAATGTCTATGAGGATATCCGCGCCAAACTCATACAGTCAGGTGTACCGGAGGAAGAAATCGCATTTATCCATGATGCGGATACCGAGGCAAAAAAGAAAGATCTGTTCGCCAAAGTCCGTACCGGACAGGTGCGGGTGTTGTTAGGTTCGACACAGAAGATGGGCGCAGGCACGAACGTGCAGGACAGGCTGGTGGCCGTGCATCATCTGGATGTGGGCTGGCGGCCTGCGGACATGACCCAGCGAAATGGTCGTATCATTCGTCAGGGAAACCGAAACAAAGAAGTGCAGGTTTATCAGTATGTGACGGAAGGAACCTTTGATGCCTACCTCTATCAGACACTGGAGAATAAGCAGAAGTTTATCAGTCAGATCATGACCAGCAAATCTCCGGTACGTTCATGTGATGATGTGGATGAGCAGGCTCTTTCCTATGCGGAAATCAAGGCGCTTTGTGCAGGAGACCCGCAGATCAAGGAGAAAATGGACTTGGATGTAGATGTTGCAAGGCTGAAAGTATTGAAGGCAGACCATCAGAGCCAACAGTACCGATTGGAGGATAAGCTGATGAAATATTTCCCAGCGGAGATTGAGAAAACACAGGGGTTTATCAAAGGCTTTCAGTCGGATATTCGGACGGTGGCGGCACATCCGCTGCCGGAAGAAGGGTTCTGCGGCATGGAGGTAAATGGCACACGCTTTACTGAAAAAGCAGAGGCCGGTGAAGCAATCCTCGCAATCTGTAAAGCCAATCAGAGTCTGGAGCCGGTGCCGCTTGGCAGTTACCGTGGTTTCAAGATGGAGCTGGCATTTGACAGCTTCCAGAAAGAGTATCAGGTGCTGCTGAAAGGCGAGATGACCCACCGGGTACCCATCGGCACCAGTGCTGCGGGCAATATCCAGCGTCTGGACAATGCTCTTGCCGGGATTCCTGCAAGGCTGGAAAAGGCGGAACAGCAGCTGGACAATCTTAGGAGCCAGCAGGAAGCGGCACAGGCCGAGCTTGGAAAGCCGTTTCCCCAGGAGGCAGAACTGGCAGAAAAGAGTGCAAGACTGGCAGAACTGGACGCACTGCTGAATATGGATGACCGTGGAAATGATGCTCCAGACTGTGAAAAAACAACGGAAAAACCGTCTGTCCTGGCAGAGCTGCGTGACCGTGCCGGTCGCATTCCGCCGATGACACATCGGGATTATGAGGAGGTGGCACTATGAGCGTTCGGGAACACTGGATCAATGTCCGGGTGAATCCGGAAGAGCTGGCGAGGATTCGTGAAAAGCAGAAGGAATTGGGGATTCGGAATACCGGTGCCTATATGAGAAAAATGGCGATGGATGGGTACTGCGTAAATCTTGATTTGACGGATGTGGCGCAGGTATCCACCCTTCTTCGCCGATGCAGCAACAACCTGAATCAGTACGCAAAACGCGCCAATGAATCCGGAAGCATCTATGCGGAGGATATTCGGGATTTGCAGAGGCGGCTGGATGAACTCTGGGAAATGCAGAAGCTGATCCTGAAGAGGCTTTCTGGTATTCGATGACGGCACAAACGTGCGGGATTTCTACAGCACATGGCACAGATGAAACTGTCTGTGCCGTTACATATTTTTTGGTCTACCTGTTGAC
>CAVAXR010000257.1:0-2665 GCA_963592375.1 Oribacterium sp.
AGACCGAGCTCCCTTGCTTTCGCGCAGACAGCTGTTTTGGTGGAGCCGACATCGGTCAGGATCGCCCCCTCCTTCATTTGCTTTGCGATGGCGGGCATATAGGCGATATTGTTCTCGACAGGCGCACAGAGAAAGATGATATCTGCCTCATTGAGCTTGTCGGAGTCGGGGCTTTCCAGGATAATGTTGACGAGCCCATCTTCCTGTGCCACCTCCAGATTGGATACATTTCGGGCATAAGCCATGATGCGGAGCTCCGGGTTCTTCTTCTTAAGTCCCTTGGCGATGGATCCGCCGATCAGGCCGAAGCCGATAAATGCAATGGTATTCATGATTTTCTCCTCCTAATGGTTTTATCACACGCTCTGTACTTTAACGCGCCAAAGTGTAAAAGTCAAGACGAATCTGAACAGACTGACAGGCCGCAGGAAATCGCCGGGGAATTTACTGCTTTGCTAATCCGGCGGGGTGAAACGTTTTCAACAGCGTTTCCCCAAATCCTGCCTTCGGTCAGATCAGGTCGAAGATCGAGATCTGGTTCGAATCCGGGATATCTCCCAGAAGACCGAGTTCTGCGAATTTGTCGACAAAGGCCTTTGGGCAGTGCGTGCGGTTCGTGAAATCGTCCTTTGACAGGAAGGCACCGCCCCTGCAGCCGTCCTCTATACCCTGCGCCACGGCCTCGCCGAGTCCGGCCATGCAGCTGAAGCTCGGCATGATCCTTCCGTCCTCCGTGATCTGGAAATCCTTCGCCTTCGCCTTATAAATGTCGATGGGCGCGAATTCGATGCCTCTTGCATACATTTCCTCGCAGATCTTCATGTCGCGGAGACAGACCTGCTCGGTATTGGTTGGCTTCGGTATGCTCTGGTACTGCTTGATATAGAAACGCAGCTTGTCGAGGCCGAAGCACATCTTGTCATAATCAAAGCCATCCGCACGGATGGAATAATAGGCCGTGTAGTACTCCCGCGGGTAAAAGACCTTACAGTAGGCCACACGCCAGGCCATCATGACGTAGGCCGCAGCATGCGCCTTCGGGAACATGTACTTGATCTTCTTGCAGGCGTCGATGTACCACTGCGGCACGCCGTGAGCCAGCATGTCCTCACACCAGGAGTCCTTCAGCGGCTTGTGCTTTCGGGTGGCCTCCATGATGGAGAAGGATTCGCCGGGGTCCAGTCCCATGTGCATGAGATAAACCATGATATCGTCACGGCAGCAGATGGCATCCTGCAGCGTGGTGACGCCCTGCAGAATCAGATCCTGTGCGTTGTTTAGATAAACATCCGTTCCGTGTGACAGACCGGAAATACGGATCAGATCCGAAAAGTACTTCGGCTTCGTGTCCGCTACCATCTGCATGGCGAAGGAGGTGCCGAACTCCGGGATGCCGAGGCAGCCGAGCTTCACTCCCTGAATGTCTTCGGGGCGAATGTTCAGCGCCTCTGTGGACTGGAACAGGCTCATGACCTCCTTCGAATCCAGCGGGATATCCTTTACCGGGTCAAGACCGGTCAGGTCCTGCAGCTTGCGGATCATGGTCGGGTCGTCGTGCCCCAGAATATCCAGCTTCAGCAGGTTATGGTCGATCTTGTGGTAATCAAAGTGCGTCGTGATGATCGGTGAGCTGATGTCATTGGCCGGATGCTGCACCGGTGTAAAGGTATTGATATCCTCGCCGTGGGGCAGCACGACGATGCCGCCGGGATGCTGTCCGGTAGTGCGGCGAACGCCTACGCAGCCCAGCACCAGACGGTCGATTTCCGCATTTCGCTTGGAAATGCCTCTCTCCTCATAATACTTCTTCACCATGCCGAAGGCTGTTTTGTCGGCCAGTGTACCGATGGTGCCGGCCTTGAAGGTATAGCCCTCACCGAAGATGACGCCCGTGTAGGCATGGGCCTTCGCCTGGTATTCGCCGGAGAAGTTCAGGTCGATATCCGGCTCCTTGTCGCCGTTGAAGCCAAGGAAGGTTTCAAAGGGGATGTCGAAGCCCCAGCGGTTCAATTCTGCGCCGCATTTCGGACACTTCTTCGGCGGCATATCACAGCCCGCCATACCGGAATACTGCTTTACCTCCGGCGAATCGAAGTCATACCAGAAGCATTTCGGGCAGACATAATGCGGTGACAGCGGATTCACCTCGGTGATGTGTGCCATGGTGGCCACGAAGGAGGAGCCCACGGAACCCCGGGAGCCCACCAGATAGCCGTCCTCGTTGGACTTGTCCACGAGCTTCTGTGCGATGATATACATCACAGAATACCCGTTCGAGATAATGGAGGTGAGTTCGGTTTCGAGGCGGTCCTCCACGATCTTCGGCAGCTCCGGTCCGTACATCCGGTGTGCCGTTTCGTAGCAGATCTCCCGCAGCTGCTCATCGGAATGCTCGATGACCGGCGGACACTTGTCCGGACGCACCGGCTTGATAAAGTCGCACATATCCGCAATGCGGTTCGGATTGTCGATGACAAGCTCCCGCGCCCGGTTCGGCTCCAGATAGTCGAACTCCGCCAGCATTTCCTCCGTACTCCGGAAATAGAGACAGGCATCACTCTCCTCCTCATCGAAGCCGCGGCCTGCCATGATGATCTTCCGGTAAATGTCGTCCTCCGGATTCACATAATGGGCATCGCAGGTGGCGCAGCAGGGCTTTCCCAGC
>CAVAXR010000258.1:0-2661 GCA_963592375.1 Oribacterium sp.
GGCCTAAAGGCCTATACTTTAGGCGTATATTATCAATGAAGTTTTTCCCTATTTTCACCTATCATTATAGCCTGTCCAAAAGACGATTGCAAGGTCCTTTGGACAGGCTGTTTTTACAATGATTTTGTCGTCTAATTTGTATTGCATTTTGTCTTACGTTTTGCTATAATGATGGTGACCGGAGGGATGAAAATGCAGTTCGAGTGGGATGACCAGAAAGATAAAATCAACCTCGCAAAGCACGGCATAGATTTCAGCACTGCCGCGCTGGTTTTTCAAGATGAAAACCGAATAGAACTTTACGATGAAGCCCACTCTACCACCGAGGATCGGTACATCACCATCGGTCAGATCAACGGTGTTGCCGTTATTGTCATGGTGGTCTATACAGAAAGGGATCATGCGATCCGGCTAATATCTGCACGTAGAGCTACAAAACAGGAAGGGAGGATGTACTATGAATGTTCGCAAGGATATTGATCTAAACAGGCCCCTAACGGATTCCCAGCTTGAAATGCTCAATGCTTTGGCCGAAAGGCCCATAACTCCAGATGAAGATTGCCCGGAACTATCTGCGGCACAGCTGGCCATGTTCAGACGGATCTCCGAGGAAAACCATGACGAACGCTGCAAGCAGTCTGTCACTCTGCGCCTCTCTCCGCAGGCATTGAGAAAGGCACGATCCCTCGGAAAAGGTTATACCTCGGTACTGAGCCGAATCCTTGAGAGTGCGTTGAACAACCCCGACGTGATCCGTCGAAATCTGTAAAATCAAGCAAGCAGTCCGCAGGGTCAAAGACTCCTGCAGACTGCTTGTCTGTTATCAGCACATTTCTTGCCTTTTTACAGGCTCATATCGTCCCAGGAATGGCCTCTCTCGTGCCGCTGTTCCTGCCGGTTGGCCGGACGCTCCGGAAGCAGCTCCCTCGCCTTATCGACGAGGTGGAGGAGCTGCTTCGGCAGGTGCCGCTCCAGCATATCCAGCACCCGGTCGATACCCTCCAGCAGCCGGTCGGAAAAGCTCCGTTCTTCCTCCAGTTCCTCTCGCAGCTCCATGTTCTCATACTGAAGATCTTTTAGCTGGTTCTCCTTCTCCGCCGCAGCCAGCCGATCCTTTACGGACGGAACCTTCTTTTGCAGCTCGGCCTTGTCTTTCTTCAGCGCAGCATTTTCCTTCTTCAGCTCCATGTTCTCCTGCTTTGCCGCTGCGCCGCTCATGGCCGCAGCCTTGAGTTCCTGGATTTGTTCCACTGTAACGCCCCTCAGAGCCCCTGTGAGCGTTTTTTCCGGTCGGATGGTATCCAAGTCCACCCGAACCCGTTCTGCGGCTCTCAGCGCCTTTGCAGTGCCTGAGAGCGATTTTACTTCCTTCGTCAGCACAGCTTTCTGCTCCTGCAGGTCTGCCGTCTCCTGTAAGGCCGCTTCCTTCTGTTCCTGCGCGGCCTCGGCCTCCTGGATCGCCGCACGGTACTCCGGCAAATCCATATGCCGCCGGTTGCTGCCGAGAGAAATAATTTCAAACTCGTGCTGCTGGGCGATTTCCGTCAGCACGTCCTTCTCCCGCTCCATCCATGCTTTCCACTCGGTCTGTTTTCGGCCGTTGCCTGTAAAGCCCTGCTGCTTGAGGGCCTGCTTGATGGATACGCGCGTAGACAGTCCCCGCGTCTGCTCCGTCGCTACCGGAACATAGTCTATATGCAGGTGCGGCGTGGCCTCGTCCATGTGCAGCACCATATTGAACACCCGGAGATGAGGGTTGCGCTCCTGGAAGGTTTCTGCAAACTCCGTCAGCGCCTCGGCAGCTCGCTGGCCGCCCTCCGAGCCGCAGCCGCAGTCGCTGAGATTGCCGATCTGGAAGATAGCCTCCTGGAACAGCTTCTCCTGCTTGCTCTTGCGGATATGCTCGTAGTAGTCCGGGATCTTGTCCCTGGTCTTTTTCTTCCCGGCGTTGTACTTCTCCAGCGCCTCGTCGAACAGCTCGTGATAGACCTGCTTCAGATCCTCGTTGACAAAGACGATGTTCTGCCCCGACCGTTCCCGGTCTACGTTGGCCGCTGTGAAATCCCGGTTGTTGTGCCGGACGCTGCCCTTTCCCATCATGCCGGAAATCGTTGTTTCGATACCGCTCACCCTTCCTTTCCTCTGCTCTGATTTTCCGTTTTCGTACTGCTGCTATTTTACCATATGAGTACCGATTAGGCAACCTCTTTGTTACTTTCTTGTGAGAAAGTAACGCAAAAGCACTTTCACACCGCCGCCCCTTGTGGGGCTGGCAGTATGAAAGTGCTTTTGCGCGCTCCCGCGGGGGCTGCTGGAGCTGGCTGCGTCTACCGGCCTGTGTGCTGCCGGTTATCCGCTGCCTCGCTCCAGAGGGGCGCTGCCCCTGCCGCCTGCGGGCGGCTCCCCGGTTCCCGCAGCCCTATCCGATGGACTGCGGGAACGGAGAACGATACGGGGGATTATACGGCCTGCGACCGCCACAGGAACGTGACGATCTGGCCACGGGTGCAGGTGTCTTCCGGCACGAACAGGCGACCGCCGACACCCTCCGTCACGCCATGCTCTGTCGCCCAGGCAACTGCTTTGGCGTAGTAGGTATTGGTCAGCACATCGTCAAACTCGGCGTAGCCGCTGACGGCGGGACTGCCCGCAGCGCGGTAG
>CAVAXR010000259.1:0-2653 GCA_963592375.1 Oribacterium sp.
AGGCAGGAATGCCGCTGCCGGACGGCATTCTGACGAGAAAGGAGCTGGTGGAGCTGCTGATCGGGCTCCTGCCGCAGCAGGCCGAATTTGAGCCGGATTTCGTGAAGCAGGCGCCGGAACATCTTGAAATCACAGATCCGATCATAAAAGTAGAAAAGCTTTCTCATATTTATCAGCAGGGAACCGCGATGGAGAGCTACGCACTCCGGAATGTCACGATTTCTGTGCAGCGCGGTATTGTGACGGCCATCATTGGGCACACCGGCTCCGGTAAGTCCACCCTGACGCAGCATCTGAACGGACTGATCCGCGGCAGCGAGGGTGAGATTCTGGTCAATTTCCGTCATCCGATGCCGTCGGCATGCGATCAAAAGCAGCAGGGAAATGTCGTCGGCGCGAAAACCGGTACTGCACCGCAGATGACGGAGACGCAGGAGACGGCAGAGGGAAATTTCGTGAACATCTACAGCGAGGGCTTTCATATGAAGGAGCTTCGCTTTAAGGTAGGACTGGTGTTCCAGTATCCGGAGTATCAGCTGTTTGAAGTAGATGTCATCACGGATGTCATGTTCGGTCCGAAGAATCAGGGGCTGTCCGAGGAGGAAGCGAGAACACGCGCCGAGGAAGCACTCCGCATGGTCGGACTTTCCGAGGATAACTGGAAGAAATCACCCTTCGAGCTTTCCGGCGGACAGAAGCGCCGCGTGGCCATTGCCGGTGTGCTGGCAATGCAGCCGGAGGTGCTGATCCTCGATGAACCCACGGCGGGACTGGATCCGGCAGGGCGGGATGATCTGTTCCGGCAGATCAAGGCGCTGCATGAGGAAGCGGGCATGACGATTCTGTTGGTTTCTCATTCCATGGACGATGTTGCACGCTACGCAAAGGACATCATTGTGTTGGATCACGGTGAACTGAAAATGCACGGCACACCGCAGGAAATTTTCCGGCGCTATCATGAACTGGAGGAAATGGGGCTTGGCGCACCGCAGATGATTTATCTGATTCATGAGCTGAAGGATGCCGGCATCCGCTTCCATGAACGTCCGAGTACGGTGGAGGAAATGAAGGAGGCGATCCTGCATCTCTATCAGCAGGCCGGCGGGAAACTGACGCCCGCGGCAGCGGAAGAGGAAGCTGCGCCGAAGACATTGGCCGGAGAGGCCGGCGAAAGGGAGGTGGACTGATGCTGCGGGAAATCACACTTGGCCAATACTATCCGGTGGATTCTGTGATCCATCGTCTGGATCCCCGGGTGAAGCTGGTGGCCACCTTTGCTTATCTCTTGTCGCTTTTCATCATGTCCAGCTGGACAGGCTACCTTCTGGGCGCTGTCGTACTGGCCGTCCTGATCCGGCTGTCCCGGGTGCCCTTTCGCTTCATGACAAAGGGACTGAGAAGCATCCTTTTTCTGCTGCTGATTTCTGTCAGCTTCAACCTCTTCCTGACACCGGGTGAGGTGCTGCTGCGGATCGGCTTCCTGAAGCTCACCCGGGAGGGACTGCGCATTGCACTGATGATGGGCTTCCGTCTGATTCTGCTGGTGCTGGGAAGCTCACTCATGACGCTGACCACGACGCCGAACCAGCTGACGGACGGTCTGGAAAAGGGCCTTGCTGTGCTGAAGCACATCCATGTGCCGGTGCACGAGATTGCGATGATGATGTCCATTGCACTGCGCTTCATTCCGATTCTTGTGGAGGAAACCGATAAGATCATGAAGGCACAGCAGGCGCGCGGCGCGGACTTCGAAAGCGGGAACATTCTGCAGCGGGCGAAGGCCATGGTGCCGATTCTGGTACCGCTGTTCATCAGTGCCTTCCGCCGCGCCAATGACCTCGCAATGGCCATGGAGGCGCGCTGCTATAACGGCGGCGACGGCAGAACGAAGATGAAGCCGCTGCGTTACGTAAAGCGGGACCGTATGGCGTATATGCTGATTCTTCTGTACCTTGCGGTCTGCGTCGGCACGCGTTTTCTGCCGCTGCCTTAGGGAGGAACTTCATGAGCGAGAAACGGCGGATCAAGCTGACCGTTGCCTATGACGGCACGAATTACCATGGCTGGCAGCAGCAGACCGGCCGGGCGTCCATCGAAGGGAGCCTGAACGAAGCTCTGGCGCGGCTGCTTCCGGCAGAATGCCCGGAAATCATGGGCGCAAGCCGTACCGACGCGGGCGTGCATGCGTTGGGAAATGTCGGCGCCTTCGACACGACAAGCACGATTCCGGCGGCAAATTTCCCCCGGGCGCTGAATCGGTATCTGCCCGAAGACATTCGCATCATGGCGGGGGAAGAGGTGTGCCCGGATTTTCATCCGCGCTTCACACCGCATGAAAAATGCTATGAATACCACATCGACCCGGGGTGGATCCCGAATCCCCTGCAGCGGCTCTACAGCTATCACTATTCCTTTCCGCTGAATCTTCAGGAGATGCAGCGGGCGGCGGACTGTCTTGTGGGCGTGCATGACTTCCGAAGCTTTGTGAATCCGGACTCACAGGTGTTTCAGCATGGCGGCGATGCGGTGCGGGAAATCTATGCGATCCGCGTGGAGCAGCGGGCTGCAGAAATTGTGATCTCTGTACGGGGCAATGGCTTTCTCTATCACATGATCCGTATCATTGTGGGAACGCTGCTGTCGGTGGGCACCG
>CAVAXR010000260.1:0-2646 GCA_963592375.1 Oribacterium sp.
AGATCCCTCTTAACCTGCTTCCGGAACTCCGCCACATCGCTGCGGCCGTAGCAATTCCGGTTCATCCGGGCATAACCCAGCGGCAGATAGTTCTCATATCCCATCTGCTTTCCCTGGGCCGTCCGGTTCTTCACAAGCTTATCATAATAATCATCCAGTTCCTCGCTGTGCGCCGCAAAGAATGCCGTATACTTCTCCCAGGCCTCCTGCCGAACCGCCCGATCCTGATGATTGAGATAAGGGTTCATCAGCGAGAGATTCAGCTGCTCTCCCTTCCAGTCAATGCGCGCGCTCGCCAGCAGCTGATTGTAGCCGGTCTGGAGTGCATTTTCCTCCTGCATCAGCGGAATCAGCTTCTCATCCACCGCCTTCATGGCCAGCTCGATGTTTTTAAATGCAACCTTGCCGATCTTTTCCTCCAGGAAAGCACGATAAGGTGAGTCATAAAGCTTTTTCTGATATGCCACCACCAGATTCTGAAAAATCGGCATGTGCTCATCATAAAACTTCTGCTCTTCTGAATAAAAGGCATCCGTCATATCGATGTCATTCCGGATCATGGCAAGGGTCATCTCGGTCATCACATGATCTGCCAGCCTGTAATAACGCTGATGCAGCTGCAGCTGCTCTTCTCCGGAAGCAGCCGCATCAAACTCTGTCATCAGTGTCTGAAAATCTCCCTTCAGCTTTTCAAAATCGATCCGCTCATAGGGCATTTCTGAAAATGTCATTCCTGTCTCCTTCTGTTGCTCTCTTATTTGCCAAGTTTTTCTGCAGAAATGTAGTCCTTCGAGAACAGCGCCGCCATATCATCGATATTGATCACATGAGCTGACGAATACTCCAGAATCAGATAGCTGTTCACATCCTGTGCCGTCCCGATATCCATAATGCCGTAAAACTTATAGGTATCACCGGACTTGCCGATCTCATAGGTGATGTTCATGCCGTTTTCGGTATATACCGACTGGGTCAGCTCATCGAGCTCCAGACTCTGCTGATCCAGGTAAGCCTCTGCCGCATGCGTCGTGGCTTCATCCAGGACAGAATAGCTGTAGCTGTCTTCGCCATCGGTGAAATGCAGGCTGTCCGACTCCCCGAATCCTTCCTTCACATCAGACACCTTCAGCTCATAGTATTCGCTGGCATCACCGTAGACCTTCGCCTCCCAGCTGGCGGCCGCCTCCGTTTCTGCTTCAGTGCTCTCTTCCGCTGCCGCAGTGCTCTCTGCTGTTGTCTCTGTCTGTGCCGCCGTTGTCTCTTCCGCTTTTTTCTTGCTGCAGGCCGTTGCCGACAATGCCAGCATAGACAGCAGCATAAGACACATAAGCTTCTTTTTCATGGATTCTCTCCTTGTATAATAGCCATTCGGCAGAGCGGCACTTATGCCGTCCTGCCGAATCATCATAGGCTTGTCGAAGAATCAGGCCTCCTCCTTATCGGAAAGGCTCAGATTCATGCTCTTCAGCTTGTTCAGAATCTCGTCCAGCGACTTCCGTCCCATATTTCTTACCTTCATCAGGTCGTCCATGGACTTCGCGCAAAGATCCTCCACTGTGTTAATGCCGGCGCGCTTCAGACAGTTGAAGGAACGCACGCTGAGCTCCAGATCATCAATGGACTTGCTCATCTCATCCTGTGCCTCACCTGTGGTGCTGACAGCCGGGCTGCTGCTCTCCTTCACCGCCTGGTCCATATCAATGAAGAGCTGCAGATGTGTCTGCAGGATCCGGGCAGCCAGAGATACTGCATCCTCCGGGGACATCGTACCGTTGGTATAAACATCCAGCATCAGTCTTTCTGCAGAAACGCCTTCCTCTGTAATGATCATATTCACCTTGCTGACCGGGGAATAAATGGAATCCACAGCAATCACGCCGATCGCCAGATCGCTTCTGTCTCTGGTGTTGGCACCGTCATAGCCTCTTCCCTTGGTGATCTTCAGTTCCATATAGAGCTTTGCATCCTTGCCGGACAGCGTCGCAATGGTCTGATCCGCATTCACGATCTCCACCTCGGAGCTCACCTTGATATCCGAAGCCTTCACAACGCCCTCGCCCACAAAATCGATATATGCCATCACCGGCTCATCACTCGAAGCATTGTTGACAATGGCAAGCTTCTTCAGGTTCATGATGATTTCGGATACATCCTCCTTCACGCCGGGAAGAGAAGAAAACTCATGGTAAACGCCTTCAACCTTTACCTCGCTCACAGCTGCCCCCGGCATGGAAGACAGCAGGATACGTCTCAGGGAATTTCCGAGAACCGTTCCCTCTCCCTTGGAAAGCGGACCGCACTCAAAGCGTCCAAAGCTTCCATCCTCAGAAATTTCCACAACATTCAGCACCGGTGTAAAATCCTTCATTTCTCTTCTCCTTCTTCTTATCAGAACCGGCAATGTATGCCGGCTGCGCACAATGTATTAGCGGGGTAAAATGCTTTCCCCTCCGACGTCCTTATTATAGTCGATCACAAAAAAAAATCGAGTTTTTCGGCCCGAAATCATGCACAATCTTTCAGACAGCACTTCGGCGTTTCATTGTTGCATTTCACTAGTTTCCCGAGAGAAATCTTTGATTCCATGTCAGATTTCCACTTTGTATCTGATTTAATACATATTTATCCTGCTTTCCACACTTATTT
>CAVAXR010000261.1:0-2637 GCA_963592375.1 Oribacterium sp.
GTATGAGGGAAAGTGAGGGACAGGAAAATGGAACAAAAGCAGCAAAAAGCAAAAAAGACCAACCAGACGGTCGAAGTGCTGAAGCGGTTTGTCAAAAATCCACTTTCGGATATCGGTGTGATCCTGTTTGTCCTGTTCGTGGTACTGGCAATTCTGGCTCCCTATATCTGCCGCTATGGCTATGCGGAGATGTCTACGGATGTCTTTGCATCTCCCTCTGCAAAGCATTTGTTCGGCACGGATAAATTTGGCCGTGACCTGTGCAGCCGTATCCTGTATGGTGGTCGGTATTCCATCTTTATGGGCGTGGCGGCAACCATTATCGGCACCTGCATCGGTCTGGTGCTGGGTGCCATTGCAGGTTTCTTCGGTCAGGTGGCAGATAATATCGTCATGCGTCTGTGCGATATTTTTCAGGCCATCCCCGGCATTCTGCTTTCCATGGTTATTTCCACGGCACTGGGCCCCGGTGTCCAGAATACGATCATCGCACTTTCCATTGCGGGCATTCCCGGTACTGCCCGTATGCTGCGCAGCCTGATCCTGCAGATTCGCAACAGTGATTATATTGAGGCAGCAGCATCCATTAACTGTTCCAGCGCACGCATCATCTTCAAACATATCCTGCCCAACACCTTCGGCCCCATTCTGGTGGGCTGCACGATGGGCATCGGCGGTACGATCATGCAGGCCGCAAGTCTGAGCTTCCTGGGTCTGGGCATTCAGGCTCCGATCCCGGAGTGGGGCGCACTGCTGAACGAAGGCCGCAATTACTTTACGCTTTATCCGCATCTGCTGGTGTTCCCCGGTCTGGCCATTGGTCTGCTGAGTTTTGCCACCTGCGTGATGGGTGACGGCCTGCGCGATGCAATGGATCCGCGGCTGAAGAAATAAGGGAGGGATCGCGTATGTCTGAAACAAAGCGTACTCCGGAAAAGGATTTTCTGGAAGTCAAGGACTTGACGGTTTATTACACGGTTGCCAAGGTGGACACAAAGGCGGTCAATGGCGTGTCTTTCCGGCTGGAAAAAGGGAAGACACTGGGTCTTGTGGGTGAGACCGGTGCAGGTAAAACGACTGTAGCAAAAGCTATTATGGGAATCCTGCCCACGCCGCCTGCAAGAGTGCTGGGCGGTGAGATCTGGTTTGAAGGCAGAAATCTGCTGGAACTGCCAGAAGCGGAAATGCTGAAAGTGCGCGGTGACAAGATCTCCATGATCTTTCAGGATCCCATGACCGCGTTGAACCCGGTGATCACTGTCGGTGAGCAGATCGCAGAAGTAATCGAACTGCACAATCAGATCTCCAAGGCAGAAGCAAAAAAGCGCGCAGGCGAAATGCTGGAAATGGTAGGCATTCCGGCCTCCCGTTACAGTGAATATCCGCATCAGTTCTCTGGCGGCATGAAGCAGCGTGTTGTGATCGCAATGGCACTGGCCTGCTCGCCGGATCTGCTTCTGGCAGATGAGCCCACTACGGCTCTGGATGTGACGATTCAGGCACAGGTGCTGGATATGATCAATGACCTGAAGCAGAAAAACAACACCTCCATGATCCTGATCACACATGATCTGGGTGTTGTGGCCCAGACCTGTGATGATGTGGCAGTGGTGTATGCAGGCCAGATCATTGAGAGTGGCTCCAAGGAGCAGATTTTTGATCATCCTACCCACCCGTATACCATTGGTCTGTTTGGTGCAATTCCGAAGCTGGACGATGAGGAAGAATGGCTGCATCCCATTGAGGGCTTGCCGCCAGATCCCACGAATCTGCCCACCGGCTGTGCATTCAGTCCGAGATGCCCGCGTGCAACGGATGCCTGCCGCAGACAAGCACCTCAGAACCGTGAGATCGCGCCGGGCCACTTCTGCCGCTGTGCATTGATCGACAAGGAGGCTTGAAAATGAGTGAGCCGTGTATTGAGGTAAAACACCTCCAGAAATATTTCAAGGTGCGTGACGGTTATCTGCACGCCACCGATGATGTTTCGTTCAAAATCGAAAAAGGCAAGACCATGGGCATCGTGGGTGAATCAGGCTGCGGAAAATCTACGCTGGGCCGGACGATCATTCACATGCACGAAAGTACGGGAGGTCAGATCTTCTATAATGGCAAGGATGTGACCCATGTGGGAAAGCGGGAGCTGAAAGAGTTGCGCACCCATATGCAGATCGTGTTTCAGGATCCATATTCCTCGCTGAATCCGCGTCAGACAGTGGAACAGATCATCCGTGAACCCCTTTATCTAACCCATAAGTACACCAAGGCACAAATTGATGATGAAGTGACCAACCTGATGGAGCTGTGTGGTGTGGAAGAGCGCCTGCGGATGGCGTATCCTCACGAAATGGACGGCGGCCGCCGTCAGCGTGTTGGCATTGCAAGAGCGCTGGCACTGAATCCGGACTTCGTGGTCTGCGATGAACCGGTTTCGGCCTTGGACGTGTCCATTCAGGCACAGGTGCTGAATCTGCTGAAAGAACTGCAGATCAAAAAGGGTCTGACCTATATGTTTGTTACCCATGACCTTTCCGTGGTGCGGCATATTTCGGATGATATCGGTGTGATGTATCTGGGTCAGATGGTCGAGACCAGTGCTTCCAAGGAACTGTTCGAGAAGCCGCTGCATCCCTATAC
>CAVAXR010000262.1:0-2637 GCA_963592375.1 Oribacterium sp.
ATAGCCTCTGTCTGCGCCCCAGGAATCGGTATAATACATGAGATCCATACCCGCCACCATGGCAAGAATCGAGGTGTTTTTCACAAGATTCAGCGCCTGATTGGCCAGAGGCGGCATGATGATCCGGATCGTCTGCGGCAGGACAATGTAATACATGGTCTCCAGATAGGAAAAGCCCTGGGATGCCGCTGCCTCCGACTGTCCCTTCGGTACGGCTTCAATACCGGTACGGATCACCTCTGCAATGTAAGCGCCATGGTAAACGCCGACACCGATGACGCCCAGCACAAACTTCGGAATCCGGAAGCCGGAATTCGAAAACAGCATCGGCAGCACAGAATAGTAGAAAAGCACCTGCAGTGCCAGCGGTGTATTCTGCAGAATCTCCACATATATACGCGAAATCAGCTTTGCAGGCTTGAGCTTCATTGTAGAAAGCATGCCGAAGATCACACCCAGAACCAATGCAACCGCCAGTCCGACAATCGCAATTTTCAATGTCATCAGAAAGCCCGGGACATAGTATTCGGGAAGCGCCTTCCACAGGGCTGCCCATCTTTTTCCTTCCAAAAGACCCTTGATCATAAACTCATCCTTTACCTAGCTTGACAGGAAAGGGACGCCGCAGCAGTCTTTGCGGCGCCCCCCGACATTTCTCACATACTTACTGCAGTCCCCACTGATCCTGAAGTGCCTTCATGGAGCCGTCGGAAAGCATTGCACTCACCTTGCTGTCCACAAGATCGGCAAGACCGGTATTTTCCTTTGCGGAAGCCACGCCGTACTCCTGCTCAGCAAAACGATCATCCAGCAGGTGGTTGGAATCATTCACATAGCCGGAAAGAATCGCACGGTCTACAGAGAAGCAGTCGATCTGCTTGGTGGCCAGCGCCTGTGCCAGTGCCGGATAGCCGTCAAACTCCTGGAATTCCGGATTGACATTCAGACTGTTTTCCTCAACATAGGCCTTGAAGTTGTCCTTTGTGGTGGAGGACTGCGCCACGCCGATGACCTTTCCGTCGAGATCCTTGATGGACTCGATGCCGGAATCATTATTCACCAGCAGGCCAACCGCATCTGTGTAATACGGTGTGGAGAAGTTGTAGGTTTCCTTCCGCTCATCGGTGATGGTGAAGGTGGCGATGACAAGGTCGATCTCTCCGTTCTCCAGCAGCGGGCCTCTGGTCTTCGCGGTTACGCCCTGGAACTCCACCAGCTTTTTCTCCTTCGCTTCATCCGCTGTGCAGCCGAAGATCTCACCGGCAATGTTGTAAGCGAGATCATCCTCAAAGCCTTCATACTCACCGGTTGCGGTATTCTGCAGGGAGAAGTTCGGCACATCGGACTTGCAGCCGACCTTCAGTATGCCTCTGTCGATGATCTTCTGCACATCCTCAGCAGTGCTGCCGTCAGAGGCTGCTGCGCTGCTCTCTCCGGCCGCTGCAGTTGTATCAGCTGCTGTGGTCGCTGCTGCAGTTGTGCCCGCCGTGGATGAAGAGCCGCAGCCTGTCAACGCTGCCGCCATCATAACCGCTGCCACTCCGAAAAATCCCTTCATGCTCTTTTTCATAATACTTCTCCTCCTCTAAATAATTGTTCTATGTTCAGCACCTTTATGGTGCAAAAACAAGCTGATCAATGCAGAATCTTGCTCAGGAACGCCTTCGTGCGCTCATGCTCCGGTGCGGTAAAGAAATGCTCCGGAGTGCCCTCCTCCACCACATAGCCGCCGTCCATGAAGATCACCCGGTCCGCCACCTGTCTGGCAAAGCCCATCTCGTGGGTCACACAGATCATGGTGATGTTTTCCTTGGCAAGCTCCACCATAACATTCAGCACCTCCTGTACCATTTCCGGATCCAGGGCCGAGGTCGGCTCATCAAAAAGGATCAGCGGCTGGTTTGTGCAAAGCGCCCGGGCAATGGCCACTCTCTGCTGCTGCCCGCCGGAGAGCTGTGTGGGATAATTTCCCGCCTTTGCCTTAAGTCCAACGCGGTCCAGACACTTCAGTGCGGTTTCCTTCGCCTTATCCTTCGGTACATGCTGCAGCTTGATGGGCGCCAGCGTCAGGTTTTCCAGTACGGTGAGATGCGGATACAGGTTAAACTGCTGAAAAACCATCGAGGAATATTTCTTCGCCATCTCCAGATGATTCTTCTTCGTCACCGGCGTTCCCGCTATGGAAATGCTTCCGCTGGTGGGATCCTCCAGATGGTTGATGCAGCGGATGAAGGTGGACTTGCCGGAGCCGGACGGCCCGATGATGACCAGCTTCTCTCCCTCATGCACCGTCAGGTTAATGTCCTTCAGCACCTCGAGGTCACCGAAATTCTTCTTCAGATGCTCGACTTTTACCATTTCAGCCATACTTCCCTCTTTCATAATGCCTCTCCTCATTGAACCTTCAAAACCGTTTTTTGTTTTCCCGGTCTTGATTTATGACACATTCTAATTACATGTCCTCATTTTGTCAACAATATTTTTCGGAATTAATGCATGTATTTTTATGCGTCTTTAAATGAATAATTCGTCAGATTCTCAATTATTCAGCTGCATAT
Organism: Oribacterium sp.; assembly: GCA_963592375.1. Classification (GTDB taxonomy): domain Bacteria; phylum Bacillota; class Clostridia; order Lachnospirales; family Lachnospiraceae; genus Oribacterium. The sequence continues at coordinate 2,559 of CAVAXR010000262.1, forward strand.
ACATTTTTATATGCATTTTATTCCTCGAAAGTTATATCTGCCATAAATTATTATAATTCGGACGCAGTGTCCTATACGC
>CAVAXR010000263.1:0-2630 GCA_963592375.1 Oribacterium sp.
ATGCCGCATTCCTCTGCCAGCGGCATGATGAGGTGTCCGGCGCAGACCAGCGTCTCCTTGTTCGCAAGTGCAACCTGTTTATGTGCCTTCAGTGCCGCAATTGTCGGCTGAATTCCGATCATGCCAACCACGGAAACGATGACCTCATCGCAGCTCTCCATGGAGGCAATGCGGGTAAGTCCGTCCATGCCGGACAGCACCTCCACCGGGAGTCCGTAGCTTCGAAATTCCTCTGCCTTTTTCTCATCGTATACGCAGACTGTTTCCGGCTTCAGAAGCGTGACCTGTTCCCTCAGCTTCTCGATGGAGCCGTAAACAGCGAGGCCGGTCACCTTAATATCGGGATCACCCTGAATTACATCGATGGCCTGGGTGCCGATCGAGCCGGTACTGCCCAGAATCACAATTCTTCTCATAGCATCTCCTATATGCAAAGTCCTCAGTTGGATTCGTCTCGAACCGGATGTTCTCGACGAACCTGCTCCGCAGGCAAGTCCCTGCGGGACTTGTCGATTCACGACGGACTTTGCTTCATGCAAAGTCCTCAGTTCAAAAATGTCAGGGCGAAGTAAATCGCCGGAGCGGTAAAGATCACGGAGTCGAAGCGGTCCATGATGCCGCCGTGACCGGGGATCAGTGTGCCGTAGTCCTTCACGCCGTAGTCCCGCTTGATGCCGGAGGCGGTCAGGTCACCGACCATGGAGATCAGTGCCGCGATGCCGCAGGCAATCGCCGAGGTTACCGGCGGATTCATCACCTCCGTAAACTGGCGGCGGAAAATGAAGGCATAGACAAAGCCCAGCAGTGCCGCGCCGAGCACACCGCCCACCGCGCCCTCAATCGTTTTCTTCGGGCTCAGAATCGGCGTCATTTTGTGCTTTCCGAGCAGCATACCGGTACAGTAGGCACAGGTGTCACTTCCCCAGCTGGAAATGAAGATGAGCCAGACCAGAAATTTTCCGTCCGGAAGACTCCGGGTCTGATACAGATAGCTCATCATGACACCGCCGTAGACCACCGTCATGAAGGACTTGGCGATGACGGAAATCTTGTAGGCGGGATAGGTACAAACATAAAATGCCATCAGTGCCATGAGGGACAGCAGAATCATGAGGGACAGCTGCTCCTCTGCCCGGAACCAGACGATGAGATAATAGATCAGCGCCGTACAGTAGCCCACGTAGCCGAGGGAACGCTTCTCAATGCCGAAGACCCGATAGAGCTCAAACATGGCTGTGAGGGAAATGGCCAGAGTGACAAGGAAGAGCGGCAGACCGCCCATCGGCACCACCACAAAGGCGATCACGAGGAGGATAATGCCGCTGAGAAGCCGCTTCAGGAAGGAGCTCAGCTTCTTCTCGTTTTGATTTTTCTTTAAGCTTTCGTTTTCACTGGCTGTCATAAGATACCCTTACTCCAAAACAATTACCATTATTTCTTTAATCGTCCGCCAAAGCGGCGCTCTCTCCCGTTGAAGCTGTCGATGGCCTTCAGCAGCTCTTCTTTAGTGAAGTCCGGCCAGAGCACCGGAGTAATGTAGTACTCGGCGTAGGCACACTGCCACAGCAGATAATTGGAGAGCCGGAATTCACCCGAGGTGCGGATCACGAGATCCGGATCCGGCATGCCGGCAGTATCCAGATACATGGAAAAATCCTGCTCTGTCATGGCGGCAATTTCTTCTTCGGATTTTCCTTCACGAAGGGCCTCCAGCGTCAGCTTCCGTACTGCACGGACAATTTCATCCCGGGATCCGTAGTTCACGGCAAAGACGAAGGTCATGCCGGTATTCTGTGCGGTTTCCTTCTCCAGCCGGTCGATACCCTCCCGGATATCCGGGGCAAAGCGGCTCCGCTCGCCGATCATGCGGGCTCTCACATTGTTCTCGTTTGCCACCTTGATGAGCTTCACCATGTAATAGCGGAAAAGCTTCATCAGTGCGCCCACCTCTTCCTGCGAACGCTTCCAGTTCTCAGTGGAGAAGCCGTACACCGTCAGATACTGTACCCCGAGGCGCGCCGCGTCCTCCACGATCTGCTCCAGCGTCTCACAGCCCTGCTTGTGCCCCATGGCCCGGGGAAGCCCGCGGCTCTCTGCCCAGCGGCCGTTGCCGTCCAGAATAATAGCAATATGGGCAGGAATACTCCTGCCCTCACTGTTGATGATGTTCTGACTCGTCATACCGTCATCAGTTCCTTATTCTTTGCTTCTACGGACTTGTCGATCTTCTCGATCATGTGATCGGTCAGATCCTGAATGTCCTTGGTCTGTCTTGTGAGATCGTCCTCTGTGATTTCGGAATTCTTCTCAAGCTTCTTTGCGAGATCCATGGCATCGCGGCGGATGTTGCGGATGGCGATCTTTGCGGCCTCGCCCTTCTTCTTCACATCCTTGGTCAGCTCCTTACGTCTCTCCTCGGTGAGCTCCGGGAATACGAGACGGATAACGGAACCGTCATTTGTCGGGTTGATGCCGAGATCGGACATGTTGATGGCCTTCTCGATCTCCTTGATCATGTTTCTCTCCCAGGGCTGAATCTGAATGATTCTTGCCTCCGGTACGGAAATGTTGCCGATCTGCTGCAGCGGGGTCTGTACACCATAGTAATCCACGGTGATACGGTCCAGTAC
>CAVAXR010000264.1:0-2617 GCA_963592375.1 Oribacterium sp.
AAGCGGTTAAGACACCACCCTTTCACGGTGGTATCACGAGTTCGAATCTCGTTGGCGTCATATTCAGGAAGAGCTTTCGGATTGCCGAGGGCTTTTTTTATTTGTAATTGTTTTGCACCACCAGAAATGAGATTTTTCTGGTGGCGATGTGGTGCTAAACAGTTTCTTTTATTTTTTATTCCGCTGAATTTTTTTACAATAATGGTCCGGGTTCCGCAAGTCAGGCATGCGCGAATCCCGGACTGTTATCATCATTTCAGCGCGTCTGTATTAGGGCAGCACATGCTGCGGGAGTGAAGCCGGCTGATTCTGCAGAGGGTCTGCCCGCGATCATTCTTCTGTGCGGCCGACGTTCCGGCACTGCTCCCGCATACCTCCTTTCTGTGTATAATACCTTGCCATCGTTCTAAAAAGCAGTATACAGGATTCTGTCGAAAAGCGTGATACTCCATATATTGATAATATCCTTAAAACGATAACATCGGGATAAAGAGAAGCCGCGCTCAGGCTTATTTTTTCTTGGCAGAGCATGTATACAAATCCTATGGAAATCTGCTAGAATGAAATCTACTGTTCAAGCGATGCTGAACAATGACAGGATATTAGAGAGAATGCATGCTCGCTCTGATATTGTACACACAAAGGGAGATGGCGATATGGCTGTGAAGTCGGAGCTTTTGAATTTATTTTTGGCAAGAAAAGGAGAATATCTTTCCGGAGAGGAGCTGGCGGAGGAGCTGGGATGCTCGCGCACTGCGATATGGAAGGCGGTGAAGCAGCTGCGGGAAGAAGGCTGTGAGATTGCTGCGGTGCCGAACCGGGGATATGCGATTGCGGCAGAGACAGATGTGCTGTCTGCAGCGGAGATATGCAAGTATCTGAATGACCCGTCGAAAACCATACATGTATATCAGGAGATTGGCTCGACGAACGATGAACTGAAGCAGATGGCGCTGAAAATGCATGCACCGGCAGGGTCGGTTGCCGTTTCGGATTACCAGACCGGCGGCAAGGGTCGTCTGGGCCGCAGCTTCTTTTCGCCGAAGGGTGCCGGACTGTACCTGAGTGTTTTGCTGCGTCCGAATGCACTTGTGGCGGACAATCTGATTCTCACAACCCATGCCGCAGTGGCGGTTTACCGGGCAGTAAAGAAGGTGAGCGGGCTTGAACTGGGCATTAAGTGGGTAAATGACCTTTACCTGGGCAGCCGGAAGGTCTGCGGCATTCTTTCCGAGGGACAGGCGAATTTCGAGACCGGAAAGCTGGATTTTGTGGTGGTAGGCATCGGGGTAAATGTCTTTGAGCCGGAAGCCGGATATCCGGCGGAAATCAGAGACCGCGCAGGCTCTCTGATGGGAAAACGGTCTGCGGGGCAGCACATAGACCGCAACAGACTGGCGGCGGAAATTATCCGGGAATTTTATGCTTTGTCGGAGCAGAAGACATTAGCCTCGGAGTATATAGAAAAAAATATTGTACCGGGGCATGAGATTGTGATTATTGACGGTGAAAAGCGGCGACCGGCAAAGGCAATGGGCATTTCCGAGGATGGACGTTTGCTGATCGAAGAGGCAGACGGCAGCCGGGGTGAGCTGGTATATGGTGAAGTGTCGGTGCGTCTGGCCGTGAACGGGCAGAAGGTGGAGCGATAATGGCGAATTACAGAAAAAGAAGTTCAAAACGGAGACGGAGTCAGGAAGCAACGCTGGTGGGAGATCTCTTCCGGATCCTCTTTGCGGTATCTATGCTGATTGTGGCGATCATGGTGGCATTTTTTGTGGTGAAAAACATCAGCGGCTTTTCCCTGCCGGAGCTTCGTCAGACGGCAGAGAGCACGCAGGAATCTGAAAGTGCGCAGGTGTTGACAGCTGCGGCAGAAACCCAAGCGAAAACGAAGGAGACGGGGGCCGTTACGACAGAGGAAGCAGCAGAGAGCGAGGAAAGCAGCGAGGAGAGTACGGCGGAAAGTGAGGAATCCGCTGAGAAGGAAAGCGATAAAGAGGATTCTGCAAAGGAGTCGGCATCGATTTCTGAGGAGGGTCCTGCGCAGGACATAAAGGAAAAGGAAAGCAAGGACGTTCAGGAAGCTGAGCGTGACTACGAGGAGTCAGACTATACCACGGAGGAGAAGCCGATTCGCGGCGGCGATGTGGTCGGTGAAGCACCGACCGCGGGAAATGACGTGCAGGTAAATGGTCCGGGGGCGGACGTGGAAATCGGACAGAGTCCGGTGGGGTAAGCAGATGATCTATTATCTGATGGGAAAGTCTGCCAGCGGAAAGGATACGCTGTATCAGCGGCTCCGCGCGCAGCGGCCGGACTGGCGGGAGGTGGTGCTGTATACCACGCGGCCGATTCGGGATGGCGAAACGGAGGGAAAAACCTATCGCTTTGTGCCGCAGGAGATGATGGAGGAATTTCGTGCGGCGGGAAGGCTGATCGAGAGCCGGGTGTACCAGACTGTTTACGGTCCCTGGGAATATGCTACAGTGGATGACGGGCAGATTCAAAATCCGGCAGAGATGGATTATCTCATGATCGGTACCCTGGAGAGCTTTGTGAAGGTGCGGGATTATTATGGTTCGGCACAGGTGATGCCGCTTTATATCGAGGTGCC
>CAVAXR010000265.1:0-2615 GCA_963592375.1 Oribacterium sp.
CGCTTGTATACTGAGCTGAGTCACGTTCACAAACGCTTCCTGCGCAAGAATTCAGAAGAATTCACCAAATTCTACAATGCATTGGCAACAGCCAGTGAGTACGAGAATGCAAGCAAGGAAAAAATCGAGGCGCTTCAAAAGGCGGCCAAGGCTTATATTGAGGCCAAAACAGACCCCATAAAGGGGAACATAAAAGAAACGACCAAGGGGCAGCTGCGTCTGGATATCGCGCAGGACGCCTATGACCTGTGCATGTCCTTTACGAAAACAGCCTTTAAACAGGCGGAGCCTGCAAAAAAGAAGGAAGAAAAACATGTCGGGCAGAAAATGAGCTTCCAGGCATTGAACGAGGAACAGGGCAGCAGGCAGCAGGGTCGGAAGCAGAAGCAGGAAGACAGCCTTCAGCGGAAGCGCAGCAATCCGCTTGCGGATCTGGATATTTCCAGCATCAAAAACGAAAGCAGCAGAGGCAGCAGCCTTCTTTGAATCGAACAGCTTCCGCAAGCCCTGCCAGGCAATATCAGAAATGTCCGGGGCATGAGTCATTCTGCCCCGGACAAATCAGGTGAACACTATGAGTCTACAGAATACGCCGTCATCGGAACGGCTGCATATCGGCTTTTTCGGCCGGCGGAATGTCGGCAAATCAAGCCTCGTGAACCGCGTGACAGAGCAGGAGCTGTCCGTGGTATCCGATACCCTGGGCACGACCACAGACCCGGTGCAGAAGGCCATGGAGCTGCTGCCCATCGGTCCGGTGGTGATCATTGACACGCCGGGCTATGACGATGTCGGCGTCCTCGGCGAGAAGCGCGTGAAGAAGACGCGCGAGATCCTGAACCGGGTGGATGTGGCTGTCCTCGTCACCGATGAGGACGGCATGCAAAATCCCGTTGACCGGGCGCTCATCGACATTTTTCGCACAAAGCAGCTCCCTTATGTGATCTGCCATAACAAATCCGAAAATCGTTCGGAGTTTGCATCTCAGGAAAATGCCTTCGGCCTTGTGAACGATGAACAGACAGCACTCCCGGAGGCGCTGCTGCAGTCTCTCTTAATGCCGTGGGAGACCGCTGTATCGGGCGAAGGCGGGGAAGCAGCATCGAAGACATTGGACAGGGAGACAGCAGAAGCACCGAAGCAGTTCGGCGAAATCTATGTCAGTGCACTGACAAACCAGAATATCTATCTCCTGAAGGCGCTGATCGGGCGTCTCGGAAAGTCCATGCTGGAAACCCGGGGACTCCTCACGGGACTGGTCCGGGAAAACGACCTCTTCGTGCTGGTGATACCGGTGGACAGCTCGGCCCCGAAGGGACGGCTTATCCTGCCGCAGCAGATGGTGCTGGCCGAGCTTCTGAATCATCATGCCCGGGCGGTCTGCTGCCAGCCGCAGGAGCTCGGGGATACGATTGCGCTTCTCAGCCGGGACGGCAGGAATCCTATCCGGCTCGTGATCACGGACAGCCAGGCCTTCAAGGAGGTCAGTGCCATCGTACCGCGGCAGGTGCCGCTGACTTCCTTTTCCATTCTGATGGCCCGTTATAAGGGCTTTCTCACGGAGGCCCTGCGGGGTGTAAAGAAGATTGCGGAGCTCAAGGACGGCGACCGCGTGCTGATCTCCGAGGGCTGCACGCATCATCGGATGTGCGACGACATCGGAAGCTTTAAAATCCCGAACTGGCTTCGTAAATATACGGGGAAAAAGCTTTTGTTTGAAACCACCAGCGGACATGGATTTCCGGAAACGCTCACAGACTACAGCCTGATCATTCATTGCGGAGCCTGCATGCTGAACGACAGGGAGGTACTGTTCCGCATGAAGCAGGCGCAGGATCAGGGCGTGCCGTTTACCAATTACGGCACCTGCATTTCCTTTATGAACGGAATTCTCGAAAGGTCCACGGAGATGCTGGGCACGACGCCGGATTAGGAAAATGCGGATTTTATCTGCATTTCCCCGGCCCCATGGAATCACACGGATTTGCTGCTTCGCAGCGCATATCTGTGCGATTCAACGAAGACTTCCACAGAAATGGCGGTCATGGCGGCCGCTCTTTTTGTGTGTGCATCCTCCTGAAAAATAGAGGAGATCAAATCTATGAACGATGAAAATACGGCGCTGATCCGGAAGCTTGCCGCTGAAGGCAGTCTCCCGGATGCAGAGCTGCGGCAATTACTGACAGGACACTCTGCGGAGGACGCGGCGCTTCTGTTTTCCCTGGCGCGGGAGGTACGGGAACGCGTCTACGGAAAGGATATCTATCTTCGCGGACTGATCGAATTCTCGAATTACTGCCGGAACGACTGTCTGTACTGCGGCATCCGCCGGAGCAATGCGCGGGCCGAGCGCTACCGGCTCAGCAGGGAGGAAATTCTGGACTGCTGCGCCCAGGGCTATGCGCTGGGCTTTCGGACCTTTGTGCTGCAGAGCGGAGAGGACCTGCGTTACCGGACGGAGGATATCTGCGACATTGTGTACAATATCCGCAGCCGTTATCCGGACTGCGCGGTGACACTTTCCATCGGAGAGAAAACGAGAGAGGAGTATGCCGCCTATTTCGCGGCGGGTGCCGAACGGTACCTGCTGCGCCACGAAACAGCGGATGAAACGC
>CAVAXR010000266.1:0-2613 GCA_963592375.1 Oribacterium sp.
CCTGAATAAACATCGGGATAACTAAAAAATAGGCGGCCGATGACCGCCTCTTTTCCTACGTCATTATCAAGCTTTGGCATTGCGATCAATAACCAAGTAGAACGTATTGCCAGACTTGCTGACTAGCGTAATGAACTGCTGGCCGGAACCATCGGAGTAGCTGGTGTGGTAGTCGTCCACAATCGAAAGATTGCCCTCCGGGGTCAGGGCACCGGTTTCTTCATCAATCACGGTGACAGCATCTTCCTCATCCGTGGGAGCAGCAGTCAGGACGGGCTGCTCCACTTCCTCCACAGGCTCGCCGCCGTAGGCAAAAGCGGGAGCCGCCATGCCAGCGCAGAGTGCGGCCGACAGCATCAACGCACAAATCTTATTCATCATCTTCATTGTCAGAATCCTCCTTGTTGAATGTTGCACCGACTGCGGACAGCACAGCCGGGTTCGGGGTGAAAGTGGCAGACTGCCGCAGCAATGCGGCCAGCTGCTCCGGTGTGACCTTGGCGGTGCGCACCATTTCATTGACCTCGGCGGCTTCCAATTCCTGAATCCGCCGCTCAAGGCTTTCGATACGGTTGTTGATCTTGATGCGCCGCTCTTTTTCCTTTTCCAGAGAAGCGCGCAGCTTATCGAGTTTTTCGCTCATACTTTCCTCCGATCATTTTGAGAGCCGCCCAAAACCGGACAGATATTTCTGCCAGTAGGACGAGTGAATATTGGCATACTTGATGGGGTCGCCAGCACTGACCATCATCCCATTTCCGAGGTAGATGCCGACATGGCTTTTTCCCGGAGTATCGTAAGTTCCTTTAAAGAAAACAAGGTCGCCAGGCTTTGCTTCGGCTTCGGAAATATGCTGGCATTTGTTCCACAGACCGTTGGCAGTCGTTCTGCCCACGTTGTAACCGTTCTGGTTGTAGACCCAGCAGACGTAGCCGCTGCAATCGAATCCGGTATCCGGTGAACTGCCACCCCACACATAAGGCGTGCCAACATATTTCTTGGCTTCGGCGTAGATTTTGGAAAATTCCTCATCCGTCAATGCTTCCGCAGGAACCGTGTAGTCAATGTCGGCTTCACCGGAGCCATCCGAGCCACCAGTGGGCAGGCCATCTTTGAACAGGTACGGTCTGCCACCCTTGGTTTCTTGGAAAATTTGATACCGCCGCCACTGGTCTTCGGTCAATTCCTCACGAATAACGACTTCCAAACCTCTAATTTCCAGTTTGGTGTGGAAAATGCGGTATTCGTATGGTACCTGTGTAGGCACAGGAATACCCGCTGGACTGATGACCCAAACGGTGCGATAACGGGTCTGCACTTCCACCCATGTGGACAGCTTGTACTGCTTGGAAAAGATTTCTTTGAGCTTTGCCTGTACCTCGTTGCGGGTGTAGTCATCGTACAAAGTGGTGAGAAAAGAAGTCAACTGCCATGGGTCATGGGTAATCTCATCCAGATGATATTGATACTCATCATATCCGGGATGGTCGGTGGGAGTGCGCTTGATTTTTTTATCAAGGTCTTTCTCCAACTTCTTGTAGTCGGTTTCGGCACCTTTGATATCTCGATCCTCGGCGGTGTAGATGGTCTGACCACTGACTTGTGTAGTGCCGCTGAAAATTATGGAGCAGGACGAAAATGCCGACATGACCAGCAGTAAGAGCAAAAGAAAAACGCCCACGATCCAGAGAACGTGCGCGTTATTCTTAGCAAAATTGGCAATGCCGTTAACTGCGGTGCTGACTACCGATTTTCCTTTGTCTATGACCTGCTCCATACCGGACTGCACAGCAGAAGCACCACTGGATGCGGCTTTCTGACCACCGGCGGTCGGTGCAGCTGCGCCACCAGACCGGGCTGCGGCGCGGTAGCTTTTCTGAATGTTTTGCTTCTGCCGCCACCGGGAAAACCAGTTGGAACCGCCATCGGTGTTGGCTGCTTTTCCAGATGCTTCTGCATTTTGAGCCTTGTCTGGCCCGAATGCAGAAGGCTTTGCAGTAGGCGTGTTTTTCTTGGCTTGCAGCTTGGCTTTCTTTTTCAGCTTCCGTGTATAGCGATTTTTTGAAAAATTGCTAACAGCCTCTTCGGACTTCAGGCCCTCGTTAAGAGCCTGTGTGCCCACATTATCATCCTCGTACTGGTCAACCTCCCGATATGCCGCAGAGCGGGCGGCAGCAGCGGCATACATAGCACGTTTCTGTTGTTTGGTCATGCGGGATACTTCGTCCGGTGTAATCTCAGCCTTGCCAAAACGCAGATGCTGGGATTTTTCCGCAGCTTTGTCTACGTACTGCTTCAGTTTCGCCTTTTTGGGCACCGACTGGTCCACCTTAGATTTTTTCGGAGGAGAGCGCGTGGCCGTGCGCTCCTTGTCCTCCTCAAATTTCAGCTTCAGCTGGTTCTCACTCATGTTTTTCTGCCTCCGTTACTTCGGAAAGTTTGGTGGTCATGATCTTGTACAGTTCCAGATCGTGCGGGAAGTGGTCAACAAAGGGCAGGATGGTGTTGCCGTAGAACAGCAGACCCTCGCCAGAACCACTGTGCGTAACATAGGACAGCTGGTGGGGCGAGATGTTCAACTGCTTCGCCAAAATCTGACGGTCACCGTTGGCC